>JAYTTC010000503.1:0-18382 GCA_043745255.1 Verrucomicrobiales bacterium | reverse complement strand
GGAAAACCGCATGTCCGGTTTGATGAGCGGGGTGTGGAAACGGAAGCACGGACGGATTAGTGAGGCACCGCCAGACGAAAGAGGCGGTCAACAGATAGGTCCGTCCTAAACTCGCCGCGCCACACATCGACTCTACCTTAGAATGTCGTTCCCCAGGGTGCCCGCCAGGGCTAATGTTTGGTTCCAGGGTTTTCTGGGCCTTGCGTTCCTGCCGACGGGCAATTTCAGCGGGGATGTTCAGGCCCTCCTCCAACGGGGTGCTGTCCGCTTTCTCAGCCATTTCCAGCACTCTCACAAAGCTCTCGTTGATCAAGGCCACGTTGTTGCGACGAAAAGCCCAAAGGGTGTCATGGTCGATATTGATGAAGCGGGGACCCAGGCAGAGCTCGACGCCGTTGCCCGCCTCCATCTTCAAGGAAACCATCAGTGCATCGGCTCCTTTTTCCGCAGGAAAATATCGAGCAGCCTCTGGAGCGAGGAGCCGATGCACTGATGTTTTCCTTGAAGAGGGAGCGGGGATGGGCCGATACGGCCCACACTACAGATTGCGGCGCGCGTGCCTCACGCGGTTTCCGTCTTCTGTAGCGTCGTCCGTATCGGACGATCGGGGCAGGGATGCGACGTACGGCCCACGCTACCGAATGGGCTGAAGGAGAGGGTGGAGGGACTGCGAACAGGCACAACGGGCCTGGTCTGACGAGTCAGATTGGGTTTCGCAAACTCACCCAGGGAACGTACCCACAGTCACATGGCTCCGATGAAGTTGGAGCCAACGTTCATGAAATCGAACGCGTGAAGCCCGAATTCGTTAGAGAGATCGGTACAGACCTTGATGCCACGCACGCTGTTTCCTCGTGCGTCCAAGCGCGGTGAGTAGACGGCGATGCTGAGCTGTCGGTTGACCACCGCCATGATTCCGCCACTGACGCCGCTCTTGGCCGGCACCCCTACTCGGTAAGCCCATTCGCCCGCATAATCATACATGCCGCAGGTGAACATGACGGCCAGAGCATCCTTCACATATTGGATGCTGAAGACATCATCGCCAGTGACGGGGTTCTCGCCCATGTTCGCCAGCGTCGCGCCGATCATCGCGAGGTCGCAACAATTCACCAGGACCGAGCACTGCGAAAAATACTGATGCAGTGTCTGGTCCACCTCGTCATCAATAATGTCGAAGTTACGCATCAGCCAGGCGATGGCGCGGTTCCGATGTCCCGTAGCCGCCTCCGAATCCCTCACTGCCTCGTCAACTCGCAACGTCCGCCCCGCCGCGCGCGCCAACCGCTCGACATATTCCGCCACTCCCGTTCCATCGCGTCCCTTGATCAGCGAAGCCACGGAGATGGCCCCGGCGTTGACCATGGGATTAAACGGCCGCGAGTTCTTTGGATCCAGCTCCACCGAATTGAAAGCGTCGCCGCTGGGCTCAACTCCCACGTGCTGCAAAGTTTTATCACGTCCCTGCATTTCCAGAGCCATAAGGAAAGCCATCGGTTTGCAGATGGACTGAATTGTGAACTCCTGCTGGCAGTCGCCCACCGAGAAGACCTGTCCCTGAACCGTGGCAACGCTGATGCCAAAATGTTCGGGATTCGCTTTTCCAAGTTCGGGAATGTAAGTGGCGATCTCCCCTTCATTGTCACCCCGATACTTATCGTAGAGTGCCGTAATTTGCCCTTTGAGTGGTGAAATGTCCCGCATGGTCAATTTTCTGCGCGTGACCCCATGTTAAAGCTCAGAGTTTCTCCCGAATGGTCCGCGTCCCATACTCAAGCAGCTTCCTGACCAGCGAGAGAACTCGTGGTAAAACAGACCCTTGTTCATGTCGCCACAGCGGTACGAGACGCACTTTGGAGAGCACGCGCACCCTCATGGTGCCTTCTAGCAGGCCGTCGGATTTAGAACCTCTTTCTGCGAAGTAGCTGCCCTGGTGAGGGAGCGGGGATGGGCCGATACGGCCCACACTACAGAATTGGCTGAAAGAGAGGGTGGAGGGATTGCGAACAGGCAAAGCCGGCCGGTTCTGAAACTCAGATTGAGTTCCCTTGAGGAACGCGCGACGGGGCCTTTGGTGCGAGGAGAGGACTTAAGTGAACGATATCGGAAAGACTCTTGAGGCAGGGGGCACTCGACCCGAGTTCAGCTTTCCAGCGCCTTTGGGCTCAACCGATAGGGCCTCCGTCACTGCGGCGACGGCCGTGCTGTCTCACTTCAGCCGGTCCATCGTATTTCATCACCGCGCTTCCGACCGTCAGAGAGTCCAAACCTGCGCACACCCCATCTAGCCCATAGCTCTCAAGGGCCAATATTAGAGTTAAGAGATCTGGCCGACTCGTTTTATATTCCAACCAGACCTGCCGCTAGGCTACAACCCATCCCAATGTCCGACAGCGGCAAATATTCCGCGCAATGGCTTGGCAATGGGCAAGTCGCCTTTGCAGCGATGCTCAGCGCCATTGCCAACACCCAGAGATCGGTTCGGCTGGAGATGTATATCTGCGCGGACTGCGATCTCACCCGCCGTTTCCGATCGATCCTCTTGGAAGCACGCGCTCGGGGCGTGAAGGTATCCGTAATGATCGATGCGTTTGGTTCGCACGAGCTGAGCGACGATTTCTGGCGGCCGCTGGTAGAGCAAGGAGGACTCTTCAAGCGATTTAACCCCATGGGGCTTCATCGTATCGCCTGCCGGAATCATCGCAAATTAATGGTGTGTGATGATCAGGTCGCTTTCTTGGGCGGTTTCAACCTAGCAACGGAATACGACGGCGACGGGATCACGAATGGATGGCGTGATCTTGGACTACAGATTAGCGGGCGAATCGCCATGGAGCTGTCTGAATCGTTCGACCAACTATTCGAGAAAGCGCATGCCCGCCAACCGTTCTGGCAGAGGCTCCGAGTGCACGGTGCAGAATCCATCACCTCTGGGGCCCAATGGAAATTATTGCTGAACACTCCCAATTTCCGTCGGCGAATGTTCAAACAAACACTCGGCAAAGACCTCGAAAAAGCCAAATCGGTCCGCATTATTTCCCCTTACTTTCTCCCCACGCGCAAAATTCGCAAACGCCTGATCCAGCTCGCTCGTGATGGACGTCGCGTGCAATTGATACTGGCCGGAAAATCCGACGTGCGACTTGCCCAACTCGCAAGCCAGAGGATCTACGGAATCTTTTTAAAGGCAGGCGTGGAGATCTATGAATACCAACCCCAGATCCTCCACTCCAAGCTGGTGATTCTGGACGAGATCGCCTACGCCGGATCGAGCAATCTGGATTTGCGCAGTTTGAACTTCAATTATGAGCTGATGGTCAGGACATCGGATCCAACCCTCGTGCGCGGGGCAGAGTCCCTCTTCGAGGATGATCTCAAGCGATGCAGGCGAGTGACCTGGCCGGCGTGGAAGGAAGCGCGCGGGTGGTGGACCAAGCTCCGAGAGCATCTCGCTTACTTCCTCCTGGCCCGACTCGATCCGTTCATCGTGCATTGGCAGCTTAAGATCCTGCGTTAGCCCTCCGCTCAACCAGCTCCACCGCAAGCGCCTATTCAGCCCTTTGAATCAGACAACCGACCGGTTTAGGTTTCTCGACACAACAGCCGATGGAACGAAGGGAAGTGTGCCGGGACAGGATCTCGGTGCCCTCTCCCTTTTGGACGGAACATCGATTGTATGAAAACCGCGTTTTGGTTGTTGGCCGTGGTGGCTGCCGGGCTTCTGGCCGTCACTATTTCAGAAACACAGAAACTGGGTGCCGCTTACCGCACGTTGAATGAGAGCATGGCGCTCAACGCGCATGTCAATCTCGTGCTCATCAAGACCCAGAAGCAGAACCTCGCCCAGCTCCAGATCCAGCAGAGACAGCCCTAGTCCTTGGGCTGCTCCGAGGGGATGGGCCGGTACGGCCCACACTACAGTCCGACTTCTGTAGTGTCGTCCGTATCGGACGATTCGGGCGGAAGATGGGCCGGCACGGCCCCACCACAGAACTGCGGCCCGCTTGCCATTTCGCGGTTTCCCGCTTCCTCTCAGGATCTTTGGCGACTCGAAGTCCGTTGATCGACCCTGTGAGATCGCTCCAACTCTTCATCCTGGATCCAGACACTTTGGTTGCTGAGTTTTTCGATCTCCTTTGCTAGAAGCGCTGGATGGATCTCCACCTTGCACCGCAGCTGCCCGATCGAAGGGATTTTCGGATTGGGATCATCGGATCCGGTTTCATCGTCAGCGACTGCCATCTCCCCGCCTACCGGAAAGGCGGACTGAATCCGGTGGCAATCGCTTCGCGCACACGCGAGAATGCGGTGAAGGCGGCGCAGCGCCACTCGATCCCCCGCGTCTTCGACACCGTTGATCAGCTACTCGAGGATCCCTCGATCGAAATCCTGGACATCGCTGTCCCCCCCAACGCTCAGTTGCCTATCATCAAGGCCGCGTGCAATCACGGAACCTTGAAGGGTATTCTCGCTCAAAAGCCGCTCGGGATGAATTACTCGGAAGCGTTGGAAGCCGTGCGGGTGTGCCGGGAGGCGGGAATCCAACTGGCCGTGAATCAGAACATGCGTCACGACCCTTCCGTCCGTGCTGGCAAGGCTCTGCTATCACAGGGGGTCATCGGCGACCCGGTATTTGCGACCATCGATATGCGCGCCATTCCCCATTGGATGCCCTGGCAGGCAGAACTGGGCTGGGTGACGCTTCGCATCATGTCGATCCATCACCTCGATTGTTTTCGATTTTGGTTCGGGGACCCAGAGGCCATTTTCTGTAGCGTCCGCACCGATCCGCGAACTCGATTCCCTCATCAAGACGGTCTCTGCACATACATACTCGAGTATGCCAGCGGGCTTCGCTGCGTGGGCATCGATGACACCTGGACCGGTCCCGCAAAGGAGGGATGCCCCGCCGACGTGAGGATCGAGTGGAGAGTGGAAGGCCTGAACGGACTCGCCATTGGGGACATCGGCTGGTGCAAAGACCCTTACACCACCCCTTCGACGATCCGCTACGCGTCGCGTGGGTTCAAAGAGTTTACCCACCCCCGCCTCGAAGGCAGTTGGTTTCCTGACGCATTTCTCGGGACGATGGCGGATCTCTTGGTGGCTGTGGAGACCGGAACCCATGCGGCGATCAGCGGCGAGGATAATCTACGAACCATGGCGCTGGTAGAAGCCGCGTATCAAAGCGCTCGAGAAGGACGGAAGATCGCTCTCTAGAAGCCCGTCGGCCTTTGGACATCCATTTTGTAACTCGAGTCGAGTTAAGCAAAACTTCCCAGCCACTCGGCCACTTTTCCCTCAAGATTCGCAACGAGATGATCGATGTCCTTGGTAATGCGGTATCGAGGCAGAACCCCTGCGCTCGGAATCCGTATGGACTACGATCTTCATGGACTCAGAACCGCGGAATGAATTCGGTCAATGGGTGGGCAGCCTTGCTCGCCGTGCGGCGGTTTTCTTGTGCATCGCTCGGATTTACGAGCGTAACACGCAGCGAATGGAACGAAACTTACAACGCGCAGCCAGGGAATCACTGGAGTCCTTCGGCCCTCTGACGATTGCAAAGCTTCCACCTCCCAAATCGTTGAGCAGGCCCTCCGACGGATCATGGACCTCCACCTCATGAGCGCGAGTTCCCAAAAGTCGATCCAGATCGACCTGCCAGGCAGCTCGGTCGTGGTGAACTGTTCTCCAGCCTATCGGCTGCCTGCCGCCTTCATTACTTACACCCTTGGGCTGCTCTTTAGTCTGTGGCTGGCCTACGGAATCCGATCCGATTTCTCGCCATCAGACGGCACCCGGCTTGAGTGGCTAAAGACGGCTCTATGGATTGTTCCGCTGAAACTCATGTTGCTCTACTTCAGCGGACAGTTCGCAGGGATCCTTGGATATTTCAGCCTCCCTGACCTGAAGCGAATCCAAACTGCGCTGGGCGGCGCGTCTTTGATTATTGCAGCGGTCTGGGTCGTTTCTGCCGGACGGCTCGCCCCTTCCCAAGGAGTGATCGTTGCTGATTTCCTCATTTCCCTTCTCGCCTTGAGCGCGGTGCGTCTCTGCTTCCGACGCTTGCGCGAGTTGCAGCCCGCTCTGCGCAAGGAGCCGAGCCGTCCGAAAATTAGAGTGGGAATTCTTGGCGCAGGCGATGCCGGAGCCGCTCTGGCTCTTGAACTCGGCCGAAATCCTGGATCCGATCTCGAGCCAGTGGTCTTCTTCGACGATAACCCCAACAAATGGAAATCGCAGATTCACGGAATTCCCGTGCTGGGCGCACCAGAGCTGCTACTGGAGGAAAAGCATCGCAGTAGTTGCGAGCGCGTCATCATCGCGATGCCTACCGCTCCGGGAAAACGCGTTCGAGAGATCATTGATATTCTCAACCAATCCAGAGTGAAGTTCGAGACGGTCCCGTCGCTTGGCCAGCTTGCCAACGGCAGAGTGAAGGTCACTCAGCTGCGTCCGGTGGAGATTCAGGATCTCCTCGGCCGGGAAGCGGTTGAACTCGACACCCTCAACATCCGGGCCATGCTGGAAAAACGGGTCGTTCTCGTCACCGGTGCGGGAGGGAGCATTGGAAGCGAGCTCTGCCGCCAGATCGCATCTTTCGGAGCGCAACGGCTGATTCTGGTGGAGCAATCCGAGGTGCAGATGTTCCAGATTGAGCAGGAATTGATCGATCTCGGCTACCAGGGGACGATCGTTCCCTTCGTGGCAGACATCCTCGACTTCGTTCGGATGGACAGCATCTTTGAGGAGCACAAACCCGAAGTGGTTTTTCACGCCGCCGCACACAAGCATGTACCCATGATGGAGGGACATCCTGACGAGGCGATCAAGAATAACGTCTTTGGTACCGCCCAGGTTGCGGAACTTGCTTTCAAACATCGTGTCCAACGATTCGTTCTCATTTCCACGGACAAGGCCATCAATCCCACCAATGTGATGGGAGCGACCAAGCGGTTGGCCGAAATATTCCTCCAGTCTCTCGCGGCGCAAGCCGGCGGATCCACTCGTTTCATGGCAGTTCGTTTCGGGAATGTGCTCGGGTCTTCAGGAAGCGTGATCCCAACATTCAAAAACCAAATCGCAGTCGGTGGACCGGTCAAGGTGACGCATCCCGACGTGACGCGTTACTTCATGACCATCCCTGAGGCGGTCGGTCTCGTGCTTCAAAGCTGTGCGCAGGGCACGGGGGGAGAGATTTTCGTTCTGGATATGGGCAAGCCGGTAAAAATTGTCGATCTGGCCCGCCAGTTGATCGAGCTCTCCGGCCTGCGCCCCGGCGAGGATATCGAGATTCAATTTGTTGGGCTCCGGCCCGGGGAAAAACTCTATGAGGAACTCTGCCACGTGGGCGAGGAGTTTGCTCCGACCTTGCATCCAAAGATCATGCGATTTGTCAGCACGCCGCTGCCCCTCTCTCAAGTCCGTGCTTACTTTGAGGAATTACTTCCCCGGCTTCCGGTTTCCACTCCGGATCAAATCAAGCTCCTGCTGAAAAAGTTCGTCCCCGAGTACCAGCCACAGTTGCGAAACGAGCCCTCGATCGCAGAACCAGCCCGGCAGGTCGCCTGACGGCCAGGCCCTCCTTCGATACCCGCGCATTTCGAGGGGGAAAATTTTCAGAACTCTTCGGGAAACCGAGGCGCACCCCTCCAAGGCCTTCACTACAGAGTCTTCATCTCAAACAGGCAGTAAGCCTCGAAACACACGAAGAGGTGCGCCGCCACGCGCCGTTCCACGTGAGAGTCTTAGGGTCAAAAACTCACACAGCTTTCCGGAAATAGAACTTCAGCAGACCGCCGAGACGCTCCCGGGTGCGGATCTCGCCGAAGGCACCCTCCACTTTGGCAATCTTTTCGTGTAAGGCCCGATCCGCTTCCTTTAGGTAACGTGTGAAAGAAAGATAAAACCATGAACACTCGAATTTCTATCCGGTGCCTGGCCTGCCTCCTGATCTGTCTTTGGCATCTGCCCGAGGCCTTTGGACAAGCGGAAGTGACCCCAAACAAAATCAAAGGCGTGATGCGATGGAGCAACGCCGATCCCGCAATCCTCGATCTGCTCGATCCCCCCGTGAACAACGGAATGAGCAACCTTTACGTCACGGCTTACAGCCCAGGACCCTCGCCTCGAAGTGCCACCAGTGATCTCGTGCCTGCCGATTCCCGCACCAGCACCACCTATGAACTCAGCGTCGACTCCAATGCGGATGGGATTGCTTACGTGATCTCACCGCGAGTCTCGATGCTCGGTGAGACTGCGACCTATTTCTTCAACAATCGCACCTCACCCCCCGTGGTGGCATTCGCCGCCGGGGCGACGCTCGATTTTGAGGAGTGTCTCAGTGTGCTGACGTTACGTTTTGTGACCGCCGACGGCACATCGGTGGCAGTGGATGGGGGCGACATCCACGCAGTGGACGTCGCCACGGCTTCCGACATGGTGATTTTGAATACCATCGCAAGTGGGGCGACCGAACAACAGGTCTTCCTGCGGGGCGATGCTGAAGCACTGGTGACCGTCACTTTGCTCAAAGGGCTCAGTACCTTTACCGACCGAATCCACTACACAGCGGCAACGAATGTGACGGTGCCGTGTGATTCGTTCGCAACAGTGGATATTGTGGTGCCTGCTGCCGGAGACCTAAGTGAAGTCACCGGGAACGTCGACCTGCTCGGTGAGTTTGAGCTCACCATTGATGGCTACGAACCGGGTGACTATCCGGACCCTACGAGCGTCGTTGCGCGATTCGGTCCGTTTGGGAACGTTCGCTATGCCTCGGTTCCGGGCGTCAACTTTACCGTCCCTTCGAGTGGTGACTACAAACTTGCCAATCTTCTGGCCTCCACCCTCGATCCTACCTCTCCGGGGTATGTCGTGTCCGCTGAAATGTACATTCGTAGAGGCGAGGCCTTGCAGTATTTCCGCACACCGGCACTTGGCGATGGGGCCAATCCGGCGCTCGTGGTCGAGCCGGGTGTGAGTCTGAGTTTGAGCAATCTCTTCACCATTGATCCCGGATTCATGAGAGGGTCGATTCTCCTGCAAGGGCCCTCCGAATCGCTGGGCCGATCCTCACTGCTGCGAGGAATGGCATTCGCGTACCAGGACGACAAAGACGCCGATGGGGTTCCGGATGCTCTCGGAACCTACGGGATATATTACTCAACCGTCGGGGCAGTAGGTGTCGACCGCCCGGTCGCGGGCGCGAACTTCACCGCCAGCTACGGCTACGGTTACTCAGGATTCAAAGGAAGCTTCAACCCTGCCTCGAGTGCCTACGAGGCGAACTATGAACTAGCGCTGGGTGGTTTGCTCAGTGAGCCCGGTTTGTGGAAGCGCAACTCCTTAACCGTCAACACGACCAGCGAGCCTGGAGTGGAGGACAGGGACTACTACAGCAGCACCTTTACCATCACCGACACAGCGGCACCTGAGCTCGAAATCGACCCAGCCCAAGCCGTCACTCAGGACGTCGCCTACTGTTTGAGTGAGGTTTGCATTAGCTTTCGCTCCACCGAGCCGTTCTACAATCCCAACATTCGTTTCAGCTCCGGTGGATTCACTAATACCGACTTTCAGGGCCACGCGGCGAGCTACTCGGTGTATGTTGACCCCGCATCTGGCACGCCCACAACTGAGGCTGCAGCGTCCACCACCGGGCAGGTGCTGCTCTATCTGCCCGAAGGATCCTATCGGCTCACCCCCTATATCCAGCCCTCGAACTCGCTCTACGCAACGGTGAGCGGAGATCCGATTGATTTGACGGTCGGGTGTGGTCAACGCATCTGCATCGATCGTCGGCTCCAGCTCAACGCCACCCTCCCAACCTGTGCTTTGGACGGTTCTGCACGCGTGACCGGAACGATCAACAGTTTCAACAGCCAAGTAACGAAAGTGAGTTGGCAGATCGATGACGGTGAGCCCGCAGTCGTTTGTGAAAATTGCGGCATCAGTCCTTCACTCGATTTCAGCATCGCCGTGCCGGCGGGCGTGCATCGGCTGACTGTGCGAGCTGAGGATGAGACAGGGGGTTTCAGTTCCATCACGGGCAGTATCGGAGTGGACACTCTCCCACCCACGATTGCGTGTCCCCAAGATCTCACCGTGGAAGCCACGCAACCCTGCGGAGCCACTCTCGACCTGAACGTAACCGCCACGGACAATTGCGACTCAGCTCCCGTGGTCGTTTGCACTCCTGCTCTGAACAGCACTTTCCCGCTCGGGACCACCACGGTGAATTGCGTCGCCACCGACGCCTCGGGGAACTCAGCCCAATGCACGTTCTCGGTCACGGTGACTCCCGGGACTTTGTTCTCCACGCCCACGATTAGCAGTGTTAGCCCAGCGCTGATAGGACTCCAGGGCGGTGGCTCGATTCAGGTTTTAGGCACAGGATTTGCGGTCAGTGATGAAGTTCTGATCGACGGCGTGGCATTGCAAAATCCGGTTTGGGTCGCTTCGACAGAGCTCGATGGCCAAGCCCCGCCCCTATCCACAGGAGCGCATGAGGTGCAGATCCGACGTTGTGGCGAGATCGTCGCGCGCCTTGCGGACGCCTGCCAAAGCACGGAGCTCCCGAAGATTCTCAGTATTGATCCGGCGAAATGCTTCGCCAATGGAGGCAACAGCGTGATCGTTCGCGGAACCAACTTTTTGACAACCACCCAAGTGCGCTTCGGGTTTGCTGCACCGGGCGGCACAGAGAATTTGCTGCGCAACAGCACGGTGTCCTCGGATGGAACCACCATCACGGGGCAGACTCCCGCCTTATCTCCGGGTGAGTTGTTCGGCCCGCGCGATGTGATCGTGGAAGACTCCCGCGGACGCGATGTTCTCGCAGCCGCGATCACTTATATCCCCAACGAACTGGAAACCGATCCGCAAGTGGTTGCGTACCGACAGTTCGAACGCGATACGCGGACGCCAGCAGAGCTTCGTATCCGGAATGGATTCCCCATCTCACTTTCAGGACGCGTGCCCGTAGCTGGGGACAGCAATCCCGCTCGTGCGGTGGCTTTCCTGAACCGATATCGTGATTTGTTTCGACTCGCAAATCCCGAGGCGGAGCTCGTCGCGGCTACTAGCTCGGAGGGTGACGATATGCAGAATGTCCGGCTTCGGCAGTCTTACAGGGGTGTGGACATCATCGGAGCGGAACTCTCTATCATGATCTCTGAAGGCAATGTCCTGGATGCAATCGGCAGCGTCCTTCCGACGGAGTTCCTGGCACCCTTAAACACGACACCCACCCTTTCCTCCGAGGACGCTTTGGCTCGCGCACGTGAGGTTCTAGGGCTGCCGGAGGGTCTCCCCACGGAGGCGCCCAAGTTATCGATTTTTGATCGTTGTCTGCTACAGACAGCGCTCTCTGAGCCTCATCTGGTCTGGAGTGTCTCCCTGGAAGGGGCAGCGGAGGAGCTGTTGGTGGATGCGCATACGGGGGAGACGGTTTTCCGGAATGCATTGGAGCGACAGCATGGCGGCGACCTCAACGGATTTGATCTCGATTTGCGCGATGCTATCAACACGTTCACCCCCACGAATACCCCGGTTTGCTACGGATCCCCGCAGGTATTGGTGGCTGGCGATGAAAACGGAATGGCTATCGGTTATGGCAACGACAACAACGCGACGACTGCTCGCATGCACCTGCAGAATGCCTATCGGTTCTTCCATTCGAACTTCGACTGGCACTCCTACAACAACGATTCCGCCCAGTTGCGAGTGTTTGTTCATTCAGCCGTGGCGAACGCTTCGTGGAGCCCGAGCTGCTCCGTGATGTCCATCCGCGACGGCTGGGTCGACTTCGAGGTCATGCTTCATGAGATGACGCACGGAGTCGTGGCATCGACCAGCAAACTTCGATACTTCCTGGAGTCAGGCGCTCTGGACGAGAGTTACGCTGACGTCATGGCGGTGCTGGCGGATCGTCAGTCAGGCGATCTGAACTGGACCGTCGGAGAAAACCGGATCGGCTCCGCAGGAGCGGTTCGAGACATCCCGAACAACGCCGTCCGATTCTGGGGACAATTCAACCCCGGCAATGGCACTGCGACCTCAGCGAACGATTTTGGCAATGTGCACAGCAACTCTGGGATTCCCAACTATGCGGCCTATCTGATGGCGACCCGCAACCGGCTCCAAGGGGTGACCACGCTTCTTCCTCTCACGGAGGCGAAGCTGGTTCAGCTTAAGTTTGCCGCGCTGCGTTCGCTCACCACGGATTCGACCTTCATGGCGGCCAGGACCCGGGAAATCACCATCGCCAGCGAGTGGGCTCGCACAGGGAAGTTCGGATTCTCCAGCCCGGATATCACGATCGTGAGACTGGCATGGGCAGACGTTGGGGTAGGAGATGAACTCGATTCAGATCGAGACGGGATTCCGGATCACGACGACAACTGCCGCTACCGTGCCAACCCCAAGCAAACCGATGCGGATGGGGATGGCGTGGGTGATGTGTGCGACAACTGTATGAACACCTTCAACCCGCATCAGGAAGATCTAGACAACGACGGTATCGGTGATGTGTGCGATGACGATATGGATGGTGACGGCTGCCGAAACAGCGTGGATCAACATCCAGCAAGCGCCGTAGCTCGCTCTGGCACCTTCTTCTCCGCCACCTGCAATCCAAAGACAGGCGCGGTTTATACCTTCGAAGGCGTGGATCATGATGGCGACGGATTGCGGGATTGTGAGGACCTGGACGATGACGGCGACGGGATTCCCGACGATTTGGACCCTTGTCCGCTGGTCTTCGGTGCAAACCCGAATGGGTGTCGCGAACTTCGTGATTGCCCTCTGATTGGCAAAGACTGGCCGTTCATCTGCGCATTCGGCGGATGCAATGAGTTCGAGCTCCGATTCCGCGATCGCGTCAATCCGGATCCAACTCGCACGGTGGTTTTCGACCATGTTCAAGTAGTGAACGAGACGCTCTATTTCCAACCCAGCCTTGGGAATACCATTCAGCAGGTTAGCCGTGCGATTGCTCCGCAGTTGGGAGCGAGGCGGCTTGCGGATGTGAATGAGAGTGGCTGGCGTGTTGAAATTTGGACTCATTCCGTGGACGGCCAAGCCGCTCACCTGGTTGCTGTGGTGGGAGACTATGATCCGAGCACATTGAGTCTCGATCAGGTCAAATCGGGTTCGATGCTTGCGTTCAGTCCTGCAAAGGATGGCGTGCCGGCCACATTGGCCTCTGTTTGGCACACGGCTGCCGATCCTGCCACCACGGATGAGGATTCAGACCATGATGGGATGCCAGATGGATTCGAGCTGCGCTACGGACTGAATCCCCACAACCCCTTGGACGCTGCGCTCGACTTGGACCGCGACGGAGTCAGCAACCTAGATGAGTATCTGGCCAATACCGATCCGAGTGACGCGTCGAATGTGTTCCGGATTCTGCGAACCACTGCTACTGCGCAGCAGTCGGTCGTGGAATTTGTGGGTCCGGCTGGGCGGCACTTCCAGTTGGATTACACCGCGAGTCTGTCCAACCCGCAATGGGTGCCTGTGGGTGATTCAGCATACGGAACGGGTGGTTTGATAACTGTTCAACACAACCGGGCCCTCGTGGACAGTCAAGGGTTCTACCGATTGCGGTTGTTGGAAGAGTGAAGGATAGAAAGAGAGCGCTTCGCCGAGTTCGTGGCTCCAGAGAGGCCCGAACTCGGCGTTGTTTTTTTTAGGGTAAACCGCGACTGCTGAGAGCCAATGGCTCTCCTAACTGGATGGCAAAGCTCGCCAGTAAATCATTTCTCCGCTCACGGAGTTGTTGCCACCCATAACACCACCACACATCGGGCGGATGTTCCACCTCTCACTGAGGCCACTTGCCCGCGGGATCAACGTTAAGCAGACAGGACCGGCGGGAGAGGCTACAACGACCGGGTGCCTGATCTCATCCCATTGATCCCGAGTCCATCGGAAGCGGCCCCTGCGGTGGGCATACGACACCCGACCTTCACCGAGGCTTTTCTGTTCTGGCTCAAGCTCGGCTTTATCAGTTTCGGTGGGCCGACCGGCCAAATCGCCATCATGCATGCTGAACTGGTCGAGAAGAAGAGATGGATCAGCGAGAACCGATTCCTCCACGCCCTGAACTATTGCATGTTACTTCCGGGTCCCGAGGCGCAGCAGTTGGCCACCTATGTCGGCTGGCTTCTCCACCGCACCTGGGGAGGGATCGTGGCGGGTGCGCTGTTCGTGCTGCCCTCTGTTTTCATTCTATTGGGGCTAAGCATCGTCTACGCACTCTACGGCAACCTGGCCTGGGTTGCGGCGGTCTTCGACGGGTTGAAACCCGCGGTGCTTGCGATTGTCCTGGGGGCCGTGCTCCGCATTGGAAAGAAGGCGCTCAAGAATGCGCCGATGTGGACGATCGCTGCATTGGCATTTGTCGGAATCTTTTTTTTCCATCTCCCTTTCCCATTGATTATCGTCTCGGCGGGTGCGGTCGGTTTTTTCGGTGGCAGGTATTGGCCGAAGACGTTCGCGGTGATCGCGGGCCACGGCTCAAAGTCCGCTCTCTCCAGCGTCCTTAGTGACGAGGCCGAAGCGCCGGCACATACCCGGCCGTCGCTTGCCAGGGCTCTCAAGGTCTGTGGGGTCTGTCTTGGACTCTGGTGGGCTCCGGTGATTGCCTTGGGCCTGTGGCTGGGTTTCGACCACACCCTGGTGAAGCAGGGCTTCTTTTTCAGCAAGGCCGCGATGGTGACTTTCGGCGGAGCCTACGCCGTGCTGCCCTATGTCTCGCAGCAGGCCGTCGAGCACTACGGCTGGGTGACAGCGGGACAGATGCTGGATGGCCTCGGGCTCGCCGAGACCACTCCGGGTCCGCTCATCATGGTGCTCCAGTTCGTTGGTTTTCTGGGAGGCTGGAGGTTTCACGAGCCCTTTTCACCTCTCGCCACCGCGACACTCGGTGCGTTGATCACAACCTGGACCACGTTTATGCCCTGCTTCCTTTGGATCTTTCTTGGCGCGCCCCATATCGAGCAGTTGCGCGGGAACGTAAAACTCACCGCTGCCCTTTCAGCCATCACCGCGGCGGTCGTAGGCGTGATTCTCAACCTCGCGGTAGGGTTCGGGTTGCACGTGCTGTTTCCCAGCGCTCAGGCGGTAAACGGGTTCGGAATCTTCATCTGCCTGCTGGCGTTCATCGGCACGGTCAAGTTCAAATGGAACATCATTCTGGTGGTGCTCGGAGCGGGAGTGCTTGGCTGCGTCCGAGGTCTCTTGAGCTGAACCGAGGTGGATCGGGGAGATCCCCACACGCGCCGAGGGCTGGCTGGCCAAGAGGGGCATCACTTCATTGCGCGCGTATTCCACATCTTTGGGGAAATCCACTTCCGTCCAAGGCAGGCCCGTGACGTCTTCACAGGCAAAACGCCCCGCTCGAGCCAGCCCTCGGATCAATTCGTCATAGGAGTCAAGACGGCCTTGTCCGACGACCCGACGGAGCGTTTCGTCGGCAAGCATTTGAAGTTCGGCGGGCGCAACTTTGAAAAATCCGATGGACTCACCGATTTGCTCTGCCTCGCCTCGCCAGCCTTTGACGAACTCAAAAGGACGTCCCGCCTTCAAAGGAACCAACACCGGATCATCGTCCGCCGTGGAGTAGTTGCGGTCGATCAGCATCGTCGTGGGATGGGATGAGCGGATGAGGCGTAGCAACATTTCCGTTGGGTACAACACATCACCATCCATCAGCAGCACTGAGTCGCCCGCGCTCAACACCGCCGGGATTGAGACGTTGAAACTGAGAACGCTTCCTTCGGTGAAATCC
The DNA here is from genome assembly GCA_043745255.1 of Verrucomicrobiales bacterium. Taxonomy (GTDB): domain Bacteria; phylum Verrucomicrobiota; class Verrucomicrobiia; order Limisphaerales; family UBA11320; genus UBA11320. The sequence goes on along the minus strand of JAYTTC010000503.1, from coordinate 2,580 downwards.
GAATTCTCAATCTCGTCGATCCGCAATCCATAGGCACTCGCCAGTCGAGGCAATGTGACCGCGATCTGTTCCCGCTCGTGACCGGTCACGAGGGTCAACTCGCGCACTCCCGCCTCGCTCAAGCGGAGCGCGTGCCATTCGAGCAGCGATTTTCCGGCAATCTCGACCAGAATTTTGGGCCGGCGGGCGTACTCCCGCCCCAGGCGCGTCGCCCGCCCAGCAGCATAGATGAAGGCTCTCATGATTGATTGCTCGTTTGCTCTGCGATTTTCCCAGAAAGCTCCCCAAGAGAAGCTTCCTCTGCGTAGAGTAGCAGCCAACCAAGGGAAGCATAGATCAGCTCACGTCCGCGCCGAATGAGAGCGTAAGACAAGCCCAATGACTCCGGCAACCCTGCCAGTTGGCAAACCAACGCGATGCCCGATTCCTGCACCCCCAATGCCCCCGGGACGAACAGGCCGAGAACCTTCGCCACTCCAACAAATGCCTCGATCGCTAGAGCCTGTGGCCAACTGATTGGCATCCCCACGAGCCGGGACACGAGAAAGATATCCAGGGTATCGAGCATCCACCCACCGAGATAACAGCAGGTGCTCGAGAAAAAACGCCAGCGATTGTGGCGATAGAATTCGACCACTCCTCGATCCACCCGCAGCAGCTCGGCACGATGGAGATCCAAGGATTTAACCCGAATCTTAAGCTTTTCCAGCGTTGCGAAGAGGATCGAGAACATTCCCTGACTCTGCAGCCAAAACAATGCGCCCACGGCCATCAGGCTGCCCGCCAGCACCACCAGCATGCCGTAGCGAACCCTTGACTCGGGTCGGACTATCGAGAGGAAAGCGGCCGAGCTGAGAGCGATGAATATCACCTGAGTGAGCGTTTGGACCGTCCGTCCCACGATCACACTGACGGTAACGTCGCCGGTGTTCACCCCCCGTTTACCGAGCAGGTAAACCTTCACCGCCTCACCCCCCACGTAACCGGAGGGCACGACATTGTTGACCGCCTCACCACACCATCGAACACGATAAAGAGTCCAAAACCGAATCCGACGCGCGGTGTCTCGATTGAAGGCAAACCTCCAGCCAAGCGTGTCGACGGCCTGCACAACACCGTAAGAAATGAGGGCCAGAGGGGCATACCAACCGAGACTCACGCAGGTGCGCCAGATTTCGCCAACCCCTGCGCGCTGGACGAACCATCCGAACAACCCAAGCCCCAGGATCAACAGCGCCGCTCGAATAGCATTCTTCATGCGACGGGCCCGTTCACCGGCTTGGTTCTCGCTCGCTTCGGAAGTTGAAGCAAAAGGACGGTCAGCCAGAAAATGTGAACCGTGACAGCCGTCAGCCACAGGAACCACTCCAACCGCTGAATCAAGGCCAGGAATAAAATTAACACCGTGAAATCGCGTGTCGAAGCGGCATCGATGAACCGCCCCAGCTTGGTATCCGTGTCCTTGTTAGCCAAGAGGCGAGCCCGCACAACCAGAGGAAACGCGACAACCGCACCCATCACCGCGCTCGCACCAAACCAGAGGACCGGCCCAGCGCCGCCGTTCCGGAAAGCACCGATCGCGAGAGCCGCAAACACGGCTACGTGCACTACCTGATCCAGCCCCAGATCAAGCCACTTGCCGATGGCTGATTCCTTGAACACGACGCGAGCGACATCGCCATCCACGCAGTCGACCAAGGCCGACCCTTGGAGGAATACGGCTCCGAGGATTCCCGCCGAGTAACTGCCCCGGGCAAAAAACCACGCACTGACCAGCCCCAACAACGCCGACCCAACGGTCACTTGGTTTGGCGTTACCGGAGTATGAATCAACGCTTTCGAGAGGAACCGTCCGAGCGGGCGATTGAAGTAAATATCCACCACGCCGTCGCTCGAGCTGCCGAGCGAAGCCCATAGCGCTCTCTCCATCACTCGGGCAGAAGCTGTGTCGGTGACCCTTCCACAAACCCCATTCGCAGGAATCGATGGCAACAGTCTCAAGACCGCGTCTAAACCGGGCTCCAGCCCCCTCACTCTCCCGATAGGCAACAGCTCGCCAGCCGGGGTCGTGAGTCGTCCGCTTCCAGCGATCACCGCCCGCAGATCTGGGGCTTGCACGAGCACTCGGCAATCCGCAAAGAGCGTCGGCTCCGTAATCGCGGGAAGCGTGGAAGCGACCTCCATCTCAATACCCAGAGCCTTGGAACGTTTCAGCGATGGTAACTCACCCGGGCAGTAAATCCGTATGGGACGGCAACCCGCGCGATGCACAGCGACCACCAAGCGATCCAGCAAGCTCATCGCCGCGATGCGAACGGCCCCCACCTGCGAGTCACACTGGATCAGAGCGGGCGTTGCGCCGTTCAAGTCGACAGACATGGGCAATACCATCATGGAAGTGGTAACCCCAGTGCAACACCAGACAATGCGCCGGGGTCAGGCGACGAGGGGTGCAATTAAAAGCGTGTGAGATGTGGATCCTTGGCGAAAGCCTTAATGGGTAGCGGTGTCTCGTGACGTCAACCTCAGCAGCCGCGATGACCCAACATCAGTAGGTTCTCGGAACAGGTTCCCTCTCCC
>JAYTTC010000502.1:0-4837 GCA_043745255.1 Verrucomicrobiales bacterium | reverse complement strand
AGCCGCGCGCGTTGCCTGATCACCGTAGATGGGCCTATACTGTGGGGAGAGGCTGTAGGACGGGTTGAGAATCTTGATTTTGGAGTCATATCCCTCGAAAGTTGCGGTAGAAACCTGCCTTACCGTAACCCCAGCAATGTCGAAATTCTTCATCCACGTGTCTGCATGGTAACGCGCAAAATCATGAACTGTCTTTGCGACATTGTCATAGCTGACGGACGGGCTTCCGTTGCCCCGGACTTTTCCGAGAGCTATGAGCTCGCCGTACACCGTTCTCGCCATCTCATCGGTCTTTCGAACGTCATTCCATGTAAAGTCAGGCTCGTGTCCATGATCCCCGTGGCCTATGTCGCCTAGACCGGTCATCCGGTCGTGATAGTAAGTGCCGGACCGGATCCCCTCGCCGACATCATGAGCGAAAGTATCCTCCAGCGCATGGAAGTAGTCACCGATTTTCTCTCTGTTAAACGGGTCAAGCAACATGACGGACCTCAATTCCGCCAACCGATCGCCGTCCACGAAGTGGTACAAACTCATGTTCTTGTGGCTCACGCCGTGGTACATGGCGTCCTTTGAACTCCCGGGGGCATCCGCGGCTTGTGCGGCCTCTCCGATGCCAACGGCATCGGAGAGGCCAGCCGCGCTCGCTAAAAACGTTGTCAGATACTGATGAACATCGATCTCGTACTTTCCCGTTGGGTCAACCTTGTTCACACTGTCGCCAGCAAATCCGACGAAACGGTTAAGCGACGACGGAGAATTTAAGTTGCCCTCGAACGTATCGCCACTGACACCGGCGACAGGCGCGACTTTTGCCAATGAAGCCCCACCGTCGTAATCCACCCGGCTCGTGCGTGCGTACGCGTGCGATTCCAGCGGCGGGAACCAGCCTTGGGCAACGGCTAAGAAGATGAACAACCAGCGCATCACGATGCCAGCGAGGATACGGGCGGGAACCGGTGGGAGGCGAGCCGATTGTTGAGCGGAACCGTCAGGATTCTTCCAGGGCTTCGGCGTCCAGCGTGGCCAGGAGCGCTGCCTGGGCATCGAGATCAGCAGAAGCCACGGGAACCGGCTCACATGCGTCCCGTTGGGCTTCTGGCGCATTAAGAGATCCGCTCCCGGGTGCGGGAACGGCGTTCTCCGCCAGACTGGCCTCGGCCTGCTTGGGAAGTCTGGCCGGATGGTAACGCTCGTGCATCGCCTTCAACTGATTGGCCGCAACGTGCGTGTAGATTTGGGTGCTCTCCAGGCTCGAATGACCCAGCATCTCCTGGATGTAACGCACGTCGCAACCGGCCTCCAGCAACTGCGTGGCCATCGTGTGGCGGAACAGATGGCAACTGCCCCGGCGCGTGATGCCCGCCTTCAAGAAGATGAAGCGCACTTGATGGCCCATCCGGTTGGGAGTGATGCGTGTGCCTTTGGTGTTCACGAACACGGCGGTTTCCGCCACCGATGAGCTGAGCAATGGACGGGCTTCGAGCATGTATTTCCTCCTCCAAGCGGATGCGCCTTTCCGTTGTCGGTCGCGAGCACGCCTCCCAGGCGAGCAGAGCGACGGACAACTCGGGACTGCTTTCCCGTCACGGGATCGACAGCGACGACGCTCTGGACCGGCAGCCGACGCGTCCTGCGTCGGTGCCGGGCCAGTGGGTCGGAGCGGCATCCACCCAACGCGTTTAGCGCAGTGTGAACGAGGTTTGCGGCGGACGTGACACCGGATGTGTTGCCGGTGTCGGTGTCGGCGCTGCCGTGGCGGTCGTCCCCTCAGTCGGAGCGGTGACCGATCGGCGTCGAGCTGGACGCTTTGTCGGCGGGCCTCCGTGGCCCGACCAGGTGTTGAGACATTCGCGCAAGCGCGCCGGGCTTACCGGCACCCCGGCATTCTTTAGCTCCTGCGCCAGTTGCAGGCTCGTCCATCCGCTGTGATGCAGAGCGAGCAGGCGCTCGCGCAAGGGCTCCAGCACATCCGCGACACTTTTCCGTGTCTTCGGCGGCTGCCGCTCTGACAACTGGGTGAGTTTCTTCTCCAACGCCGCGTAGTCCAGACTCGCGGCCAGCTTCGTGTAGTCCATCGATGTTCTCATGGTGTTTTTGTGAGTTCGATGACGAGCAGCCTTCCAGCGGGCGTTTCGACAGCCACTCGGCAGTCGCACGGCGGTCCAGCGATAGCCGCTGGATGTCCACGCGATGGCTCGCCGACAGTCCAGCGGCGTCTCAGCTGTGTCCGCGACGACGTCGGCCGAGCACGCTCGCTGCACCATCGAGAGGGGTTGGTGTCTCTACTCTTTTTTCCATTTTTGCCCCTCGCAGTCCCCGCCCGTCATCCCCGCCATCCTGCCGGTTTCCTTCACACCGATTGTGCCTATCGGGCACCTTTTGGCTTTCGCTTCCTGCCACTCTTGCCCCGATGAATGACCACTCGTCATGCACCGGAACCCTGCACCAGATGGGGATTCCGAAGGCGTATGGGCTACACCTTCGCCTTCCTCAACCCTGATACCGTCGCTCCCATGTTTACTGCCAAGCCGCAAAAGAACCGAGGGGCTGCCACCACCTACTTCGACGAGCACCTTTCCCATAACGACTACTACACCCAGGGCATTTCCCACGGCCAGCAACCGGGGCAATGGATCGGTGTCGGCGTCGAGAAGCTGGGGCTAAAGCAGGGGGAGATTGTCAGTCGGGATGCCTTCCTAAAACTCTGCGATAACCTGCACCCGGAGACTGGCGATCGTCTCACCCAGGTGACCGCCAAAGACCGCAGAGTGTTTTTTGACTTTCAATGCGCTCCTCCAAAATCGGTCTCCATCCTGGCCGTGACCATGGAGGATTCGAGGATCGTCCAAGCCCACCAGGAAGCCTCCTCGTTCGCTCTCCGCCAGATCGAACAGTTTGCCGGAACCCGCATTCGTAAGGGCGGCATCGAGGAGGGGGACAGGACGACAAAAAACCTGGTCGGGGCTGCCTTCCTCCATACCACCTCCCGGGCGCTCGATCCCCAGCTCCACACTCATTTTGTTTTGTTCAACGCCACCTTCGATCCCAAGGAACAAAAATGGAAAGCCCTCCAGACTTCCGACATGTTCGACGCGATCCATTTTGGCACCGAGGTCTACCGCAACGAACTGGCAAAACGTCTCCAGGGCTTTGGTTATCGGATCCGTCCCACCACCGATGCCTTCGAGATCGAGGGCGTCTCTCCCCGGTTGATCGAAGGCTTTTCAAAACGGTCCAAGCAGCGGGACCTGGCCGTAAAACTTCAGGAACAGAGGCTGGGTCGCAAGCTGACTCGCAATGAGGTCGCTCGTGTCGTCCACAAGACCCGGCCCAAGAAGTTGAAGGGAGCCACCGACGAACAAGTCCGGGAACAGCAGCTCGGTGAACTCGGGTTCTTTGATAAACGATCCCTACGAAAAGTGGTCGAGGGGGCCACGGGTCAACCGCAAGAACTGCCGCCTCGGGTGACCACGGATGCCGCCCTCGAGCACGGGATTGCTCATGTCTTCGAACGCCGCTCCGTCACCCCCGAGCACAGGATTTTGGAGGCGGCTTTGGTGAAGGGACGGGGGCAGCTGAACCTGGAGCGGCTAAAGGAGGCACTAGCGTGCCGGCCACAGTTGGTCAGAGTAGGATCTGAGGTCTCCACCCGCCAGATCCTCACCCAAGAGCTTTTCTTGATTCGCTCCGTCAATCAGGGCAGGGATGCTCTTTCGCCGATTGCCGACCGCTACCATCCCCCGGAACGACTCGGACCCGATCAACGTAAGGCGCTTCTCCACGTCCTCTCCAGCCGCGACCAGTTCACCGGGTTTCGCGGTCTGGCGGGCTCCGGCAAAAGCACCACCCTTCTGGAACTAGCCCGCGTCCTGCAGAACGAAGGTCGGCATTGCCTCTTCTGCGCTCCCACCGCTTCCGCCACCGACACCCTCAGGAAGGATCTTCGGTTATTGCGTCAGGAACCCATGACGATCGCAAAGCTCCTCGCCGATCCCGGGGCACAGCGCCAACTCTCCAGCCGCAGTGTACTCGTGATCGACGAAGCCGCCGCCGTCGGCCTCGATGACATGCGCAAACTCTTTGAGATCGCTCTCGCCCGGGAGGCCCGCGTCGTGCTCTCCGGCGACACCGGCCAGCATGCGTCCGTCGCCCGGGGGGATGCCCTTCGCATCATCGAGGAACACTCCGGCTACCGGTTCGCCGAACTCAAAGAGATCCGACGCCAGAAGCAGGAGGATTTTCGGCAGGTCGTCCAGCTGGCTGCCGACCAGCAACCCGAGAAGGCTTTCGCAAAACTTCGCGAACTCGGGGCCATCACCGAGGCCCTCACTGACGATGGCCAGCTCTATCAGAAGGCGGCAGATGCCTACCTTGCCGCCACTCACGGTGGAAAGAGTGTGCTGATGGTCTCGCCGACATGGGCCGAGATCGACGCCGTCACCGAAAAAGTCCGCGACACTCTCAAAAGCGCCGGTGTCGTTAGCCGCCAGGAGGAAGCCGTTCCCGTCTTCTCCTCCCTGTCGTGGACCGAGGCGCAAAAGAAGAACGCGACCCAGTACGAACCCGGCCAGCGGATTCGGTTCGTGCGCAGGTCCAAGACATTTGAAAGGGGAGAGACCGTGGAGGTGGTCGCTACCGTCGAGCAGGGCCTTCGGGTGCGCAGGGCTGACGGGACCGAAGCCGATTTCATCCCGTCCGGGTCCGCCGCCTCGATTGACGTGGGTGAAGCCCGCGATCTGAAAGTCGCCCCCGGGGACTGGCTCCTCCTTCAGGCCAACCATCACAAAACGTTTGTGAACGGGGAGCGGGTTCAGGTCCGGACCGTCCACGACGG
>JAYTTC010000501.1:0-4840 GCA_043745255.1 Verrucomicrobiales bacterium | reverse complement strand
CAAGACGCATGGTTACCCACTGAAAACAGCGAGGAACCTCTTAAGGGGACATTTTCAAAGAGTCGAGACACTCACTTTTGCCGCGGTTGGACCGCTTCCAGGGGAAGCGCGACTGTCGTGACGATGGCAATCCTGTGTTTTCTGCACAGTTCCCGGACGATTTCCGCCTCCAAGACCAGTGTCTTTTGCGGTTCGAGAGCGAGGATGGAGACACCGCTGTCGGCGCACGTCTGGACGGTTCGAGCCCCGATGCAGGGAATATCGAAGCGCATGTCGTGGCCTTCCTTGGCAACCTTTACCGCGACCGCACCTCCGTTCTTGCCGGCAAGTTTTCCGCCCCGAGCCAGGCAGGCATCGGTGCCTTCAAACCCCTCCACGGCGAGAACGGTTCCGTTTTTCACGACGACGATCTGGCCTATCTCCAGTCGAGAAATCTCTTTCGCAATGCAGAGACCGAAGGCGATGTCGGATCTCTCGTCTTCAGACAACTTCGGGCCAATATGGAATCCGGTTTTAGGCATGAGCGGGACCAACCAGGGAGTGGCCTCGACGAGTTCCACGCCGTCTTTGCCCAATTCTTCGCCGATCGCGGCGAATATCGTGTGGGCATTCTTTTCCTTCAGCCTCAGAAGCATTCCCATCGCGCGAAGATCCGGCCGTAGGTCAAAAAGGCTGTTGGGCGCGATCTGCCCGGCCATGACACAGCGGGTGACGCCCCGGTCGGTAAATCCCTTGATCAGCTTGTCCAGTTGGCCGACGCGCAGCCAGACGACTTCGTCCACGACCTCTTTGATCCCGGGATCGGTTTCACCCTCGAAAGCGATGGCCACGATCTTCGCGACCCCGGATGCCCTCGCCTGACGGGCCAGCATCAGAGGCAATGCCTTGCTGCCGGCAATGATTCCAAGCGGGGAGATGAGGTCTGCGACAGGCATCGAGAACCAAAGCTAGTCGGCTGCAATTCGCCGCTGCAACGGCATTTCTGAAATTGGCTGCGGGGATCCCGGCCATCCAGCCGGAATCCCCGCAAGACCAACCCTGTCATACAAAACTGGTAATCAGGCCTTACGGCGACGTAGCCAGAGGCCGGCAAATCCGAAGGCACTGAAAGCGGCGCCTGCGAAGAGCGGGTTGACTTCAGGCACTGGAACCGGGGCTGAGCCTTCGTTCGGCATCAGCATCAAACCATTGATGGCGAAGGACGAACTCGGTGCCTGTTCTTGGTAATCTTGGTAATCTTGGAACGACTGTAGGAATCCCATCGGTTCATTGAATTCAAGCGCGCTGAAGTGGTTGTCGTCTTCGTTCACCCCGACCACAATCCGTGAAATGATTTGATAATGGCTGGAGAAACCAATGAACGGTGCCGACCCATCAGTCGTCCAGCCCGCATTGCCTGTCGTGAAAGCGTTGGCCAACACGTTGTTGTCCACATCGTAGGCGATGGCCCAAACCGAGTATCCGCCCCATACATCATTCTGAACCTGGGTGCCAAACGCGCAGATCGGGGAGCTGAAGGTGATCTCAATCGGCGCACTTCCCTTGGCCTTGCGAAGGAGAGGATCGTTTGTGCCGAAGTCACCTAGCCAGCTGCTCCCCTGGTTACGCCGCTCCAAGCGTCCGTCATTAGTAAAGACATCGAAGCTTAACCCTCCTGCGAGGGCCATGGAAAAGCTGTTTCCGAGCTTGGTGTATTCGGGCCCCGCGTTCTGCCAATCCGCTGTCTGGCTCCAATCCACTGTGGATACGTCATACACGGCTTGAACCAAGGGACTTGCTTGGGAACTCAGAACCCCGCCGCAAACAAGCAGGACTGCAGTGGAAGTTTTTTTAAGCGTCTTCATGGTTGGATTGTTAAAATTGCTATTTCGGACAAGCGACTGGTCATTCGCGATATTCAAAACGTCCCACTAATAGACACAAAGGTCAACCCAAGAAACTTCATATCTGACACTTTAAACTTAAATAAACGTATAAAAACCACAACAACAACATATTAAGAATATCCAGTTTTAGGACATTCATTTAAATAAATGAATCCACCGCTCCTGCGATGATTGAAAACTGTCCCAAATTAATTATCAGGAATAGCTGCGAAACGTCTTCTTGGCCTTCTTGCGAAGAGGATTCTAACATTGGTCTATGAAGTCGCTGGTGGATGAAGTGGGACGAATCCTTGGTGAGGTTGCGCTGATTGGCAGTGGTGAGAGAATTCTTTTGGGCGTGTCCGGTGGGATGGATTCCGTTGTATTGCTGGATCTTATGATCAGGCTTGATCCTAAGATCCGTTTGCGGATCGAGGTGGCGCATTTCAACCATGGCTTCCGCGGCCAAGCTTCCGATGAGGATGAACAACTTGTCCGTGAGTTAGCAGCTGCGAAGGGGCTTCCATATCACTTGGGAAAACTTCATTCGGACGAAAGTAAAAGCCCTGAATCCCTTGAAATGAAGGCTCGTCGTTGCCGTCATAAGTTCCTAGCTGATAAGGCTTCTGAGATTGGTGCGCAGCATATTGCGCTCGGCCATCACGCCGATGATCAGGTGGAAACAATTTTTCTGAGGCTTTTCAGAGGAGAGGGATCTTCACTGGGCGGGATTCAAGTCGTTTCACCAAGCCCTGCGAATCCTCGTGTCCGAATCATCCGGCCCTTGCTTGGGTTGAGGCGCAGAGAACTGGCTGACTGGGCCAAGGAGAAAGCCCTGGATTTCCGGGAAGATCATACGAATCACGACGAAGCCTTTTTAAGGAATCGGATACGAAGAAAACTGGTGCCTATCATTGTTAAGGAGTTCGGCGCTGGCGCTTTCGGTGGAATTTTGCGAACGGCCGAAATCTCCGGAGCGATTGCGGACTGGGCGGAAGTCGAAGCCCGGGAATGGTTGTCGGAACACGCTCGAGGGTGTTTTGACTCTCTGCCGGTTCCTTTGCAGAGGAGCGTGGTTAGGGCGCAATTGCTGGACCTTAAAATTGAGGCCACTTTTCCAAGAATTGAATGGCTCAGAAAGAATGCGGAGGGATTCCTATCTCTGGGCCCGGATGTTCGGATCAAAAGGAGCCTCTCCGGGTTTGTTGAGGTATCCAAATCGCCGGAGCCTTTGGCGATGAATATGTCCAGCTTGAGATTTGATCTGCTGGACGGCCCCCAGTCGCAAGATTGGGCGGGAGTTTCGATCCGGCTTCGTCGGGGTTCGTTCGAGGGCGGCAAGGAACCACTTCCTATTCGCCGGGCTGGTGGCCTTGAACGATTCGATGCCGACGCAATTGGCGATTTCGTGACTCTAAGGCACTGGCGGGCTGGGGACCGATTTCAGCCGATAGGAATGAAATCACCCGTCAAGCTCCAGGATCTGTTCGTAGATGCGAAAATCCCGGCCGCGCATAGACGCCGCCTGATCGTAGCGGAGGCGGATGGCCGGGGGATCTTTTGGGTAGAAGGAGTGCGCATCGCCGAAGGCTTCAAGCTCCAATCCACTTCCGTCCGATATTTGGAGTGGCGCTGGGAACGCGGGGATGCGTTTCTTGCGGCCGAACACCGCACGTGTTAGCGTGCAAAAATACTTTTCATGGCTGACGACAAGAAACCCTCGGATGACGACAAGAACGAGAAGCGCGGCGGCGGCTTCAATATCCATTCTAGGACCATCGCGGTCTGGATCGCTCTTTTCGGCGTTCTCGCATTGTTGGTGATGGTCAAGGAGAAGAGTTCCACCGCTCCAGAGAAGCTCAATGTTAAGGAGCTGATCTCGAAGGTGGATTCAAACCTGATCGTCGCAGGATCCGGGAGGATCTCGCTGAATCCCCAATCTACAAGTCTGCGCCGGATCTCGGGCAAATATTTGGTCAATGACGACGGTGGAAAGCCCGTCATCGATTCCGTCACCAAGAAGCCCAAGGAAGTTGAGTTCAGCACCGAAACCGTCCTGACGGACGAGATCGCAAACAAACTGCTCTACTCAGGGAAGTTCGAGACGGTTGAGCCGAATGTCTTCCTGCTTGGGTTGGTAAACCTGCTGCTCCCGTTCCTCATCATCGCCGTCATCATCTATTTCTTCTTCATCCGGCAGATCAAGATGGCAGGCAAAGGCGCCATGAGCTTCGGCAAGAGCAAGGCGAAGATGCTGACCAAGGATAAGAACAAGATCACCTTCAAGGACGTGGCCGGCGTCGAGGAAGCGAAGGAAGAGGTTTCCGAGCTGGTCGACTTTCTCAAAGACCCGAAGAAATTCCAGAAACTCGGTGGCCGCATCCCCAAGGGCATCTTGATGGTTGGACCTCCCGGAACCGGAAAGACCCTCCTCGCTAAGGCCATCGCCGGCGAAGCCGATGCCGCGTTCTTCAGCATCAGCGGTTCGGACTTCGTCGAAATGTTCGTTGGCGTCGGTGCGAGCCGTGTTCGTGACATGTTCGAGCAGGCGCGCAAGTCCACCCCTTGTCTCATCTTCATCGACGAAATCGACGCGGTCGGCCGCAGTCGCGGACATGGTTTCGGTGGAGGCAACGACGAACGCGAACAGACGTTGAATGCCTTGCTCGTCGAGATGGATGGATTTGACACCCAGGAAGGCATCATCATCATCGCAGCGACGAATCGTCCCGATGTGCTCGATCCTGCGCTGCTGCGCCCCGGCCGCTTCGACCGCCAGGTCGTCGTCAATCTCCCCGATGTCCGAGGCCGTGAGGGCATCCTCAAAGTTCACGCGAAGAACGTGAAGCTCGACCCGAATTCCGATCTCTCGGTCATCGCCCGCGCCACCCCGGGTTACTCGGGCGCTGATCTCGCAAACCTGCTCAACGAAGCTGCCCTGCTTGCGGCGCGCACCGGCAAAAAGATGATCGGCA
>JAYTTC010000500.1:0-4846 GCA_043745255.1 Verrucomicrobiales bacterium | reverse complement strand
ACCACATTCTTGAGAGCACCGCCCAATTCTACGCCGAGTTGATCTAAACTGGTGTATACACGGAATGCTGGACCGTTGAAAATCTGTTGCACAGCATCCGCCAGAATGGGGTTCGAACTCGCAGCAACTACGGCGGTGGGGATTCCTTGGGCCACCTCCATCGCCAAAGAGGGACCAGAAAGAGCGGCCACCCCCGCGTGGGAAGCGATTTGCGAGAGCACACCGCACATGGTCAACCCAGAGTTATGTTCAATTCCCTTGGTAACGCTGACGAGGAGGTTTCGATAACCAGACAGGACTGCGGCCACACCACGGAACGCTCTCGATGGCACTGAAACGATGACACCATCGCTGCCCTCGACGGCTTTCGAGATGCTCGCCTCCATCCTCAGTTCCGAGGGAAGAGAAATCCCAGGCAGATAGCATGCGTTCACTCGGTCGCGCCTTAGATCCGCCAGGTGGCGCTCGTTGTGACCCCAGAGAGCCACTTCGTGGCCCCGCTCCACCAACCTGATTGCCAAGGCTGTCCCCCATGCCCCCGCACCGAGCACTGTAAGTTTCATCTCGCCCCCTTCGGCTTCCAGCCTACGCGATTCTCAGTGCCGGCCCGAAGCCGCTGGATGTTCGCACGATGTTTATAGATCGCTAGGACGCTCATTAGGGTCGTTATGCCAATCAGCGCCATGCTGCAATGAGTCCACCAAGTCGCGAAGGGAAGGACGAACGCAGCTAAGATGGAACTTAACGACACGAAACGGCTCATTCCGAATACTACCAGAAACGTGACCAGCACGATCAAGAGAGCCCAGGGTACTAGAGCTAAGAGCACTCCAGCACTCGTGGCGATCCCCTTACCTCCTTTGAAGCCAAGCCAGCAAGTGTAATTGTGACCGAGAACAGCCATGAAACCTGAAATGATGGACAACCCTTCAATGGCTGCCGGACTCGTTCCCGTTGGAACCACCCCAAAATAAGAAGCCAGCCAAGGGAGCCCTGCGCAGGCAGACCATCCTTTGGCAGCGTCAACCAGCAACACGAATGTGCCGGGACCCTTGCCCAGAATTCTGAAGGCGTTTGTGGCACCAATGTTTCCACTGCCAACGGCACGGATGTCGATTCCTCGGGATCGAGCCATCAGAAATCCGGTCGGAATCGAGCCCAGTAGATAGGCCACTATACTGACTCCAATAGAGAGCAGGCTAAGCACGGGCGAAATCTCGAGGCTCGCGGCGATCACTTCAAGGAGCAAAGTTCAGTTGTCAGTTCGCAAGCGAAGCTGGCAGGCTCAGGGGGTGGTCGACGATCGAGACTCAAGAACAGCGCCAAAGCGACTCCGTGTCGCCGTTATAGGCACAGGAGCCCTCGGCAAGGAGCATTCCCGCATCTACGCAGAAATGGCGACTGCTGGAACTGTGGAGTTCGTTGGTGTCTTTGATTCCCATCAAGAACATGCGGAGCGCGTAGCAGCGCGGTATCAGATCCGCGTCTTCGCCTCACTGGACGAGGCGGTGGAGAGCTCCGACGCCCTAAGTATCGTGACCCCCACCATTTCGCATTACTCGGTTGCCTGTGAGGTCCTCAAAAAGGGCCGTCATGTGCTGGTGGAAAAGCCCATGACAGATAGCGCGAGCCAGGCTGGGGACCTAGTTGCGCTCGCGGCTCGTTTTGGATGCATCCTACAAGTCGGTCATGTAGAGCGCTTCAATCCTGTCTTTCGATACCTTCGGTCAGTGGTGACCCATCCGAGATTCATCGAGACACACCGCCTCTCGCCTTACCCCGCGAGAAGCACCGATATTGGCGTCGTTCTCGATCTCATGATCCATGATCTCGACGTAGTTCTGGCATTCGTCGAATCGCCGGTGACCCATGTCGATGCTGTCGGTATCCCCGTACTCAGCGCTTCTGAGGACATCGCTAATGCGAGGCTGCGATTCGCCAATGGCTGCGTCGCCAACCTCACGGCAAGCAGGATAAGTCCTGAAAGAATGCGCAAGATAAGGGTATTCAGCGGTGGTGACCAACCCAGCTACGTCTCGCTCGACTACCGTGCGCAGGAGGGGTTCATCTACCGATTAGCTCGAGATGAAGAGAGCGAGAGCTCTCTCCTGAAGAAGATTCTCTCCTCAAAAGAATCCACCTTGGTCAGCGAATTCGGGGGGCGACGTATCGTTCGAGAACCCGTGCCCATTCTCAAGGACGAGCCCCTAAAGCTCGAGTTGCTTAGTTTCGTTGAATGTGTTCAAGCACGACGGTCACCGATCGTAAGTGGCGAATCTGCCAAACAATCGCTCGACGTCGCTTTTGAAATTGCTCGGCAAATTCATTCCGGCAGATCTGTGTGAGAGCACGCTCGCCGGAAGATCCTAGGCGTGTTGATTGATCCATAGGAAATATGAGACACCCCTCCATCATGGTGATCGCCGGAGAACCTAGTGGGGACACATGGGCGGCGGAATTGGTGCACGCTCTTCGTAGCCAACTGGCTGAAGAAACCACGGCGGAGAACAGCGAAGTTCAGCCACTTCGAACCAATTTGGCACCCCTTTTTTTCGGAGCTGGAGGTCCAAAGATGGCGCAAGCAGGCGTTGATCTCCATTGCGATCTCACTCGCAAGTCGGTTATCGGCCCGACCGAGACGGCGAGAAACTATTTCGACTTGAGAAAATCATTCTACGAGCTGTTAAACCTCGCCGAATCCAGACAGGCCGACTTGGTATTGCTCGTAGACTTCTCGTACTTTAACCATCAATTCGCGCGCGCCGTTCGGAAGAGGGTGAGACAGAGTCGCGGAGAGTTTCGCAATTGGAGTCCTCGAATTGTTAAGTACATCTCTCCCCAAGTCTGGGCGAGTCGGCCGGGAAGAGCGAAGGCGATGCTGCGGGACCTGGATCTATTGCTCTGCATATTCCCCTTCGAGAAAGAGTGGTATCGCGAGAGAGTGCCACAGCTACTTGTTGAATACGTGGGACACCCGATTTTGGATCGGTATCCCATCATCATGGACGGCGACTGTAAAGCTGACAAAACAGTCAAGCCCCTGGTGGTGCTCCTGCCCGGGAGTCGGGAAGGAGAGCTGCGTCGGCATTTACCACCACTGCTCGGTGCATCGTTGATTCTGCGAGAGACGATTGACGTGGAATGCGTTGCAGTGTTGCCAAATGAAGTTCTTGCAAGCGAATGTAGATTGGCACTTGAGCGTGCAGGCGTGCGACTCTGCATCGGAGGATTGTCCACCGCTCTGAGAAAAGCAGCTATCGCGATTGCATCGACCGGCAGCGTCACGATGGAGTGTGCCAGGTTCGGAGTGCCAACAATCACCCTCTACAAGACTTCGTGGCTGACCTACCAGATTGCTCGCAGCATAATCCGAGTGGATTACCTCGCGATGCCGAATATCTTGGCTGGCCGCTCGCTTTTTCCGGAATTTATCCAGTCTGCCGCGACGTCTCAATCTATCGGAAAGGAGGCCATAAGGCTTCTCGAGCATCCCGACGAGCTTCAATCCATCCGGGAAGGCTTAACATCAGTGATTCAAAAACTCGGGGTTCCGGGCGCGAGCATCAGGGCGGCCAAACAGATAGTCCTACTGCTGAGAAGTGCCAAATCAACTTGCAGAACCGGTGGCCACAGCCCCAGATAGTCGGTGTTTGAAAAAGCAAAACCGACCAGAAATCCCCAGAAAGACCATCTATCGCTTGTCTGTATATCTTCGGTGTCTCCAGCGCTTAAGGTCCAATGGAATTCGGACTGTTTCCAGCGAAGTGTTGGCGAAGGGGGCTGGAGTGAAATCGTCTCAACTAAGAAAGGACTTAGCTTATTTTGGTCAGTTCGGGACTCGAGGCCTCGGATATGAGGTCGAGTTGCTGGCTAAGATGATCTCTGCCCATCTTGGGACATCAAGGCTACAACAGGTAATCCTGGTCGGTGTGGGGAATCTTGGAAAAGCGCTCTTATCGTATAAGGGGTTCCAGCAGGAGGGTTTCGAGATTATAGGGGCCTTCGATGCCGATCCGAACCCAGACCGCGCTAGGGACGCCTGCATCCCACCCATTTGTTCCATGTCGGAACTGCGCGCGTTTTTGCGCAAGAAGAAGGTTAAAATGGCTATCATCGCAGTCCCGGCGACTGCGGCACAGACGGTCGCGAACGAATTGGTGAAGAACGGAATTGTCGGCATCCTCAATTTCAGTCCCGCTGTGTTGCAGGTGCCAGACGATGTGGTGGTAAACAATGTCAACTTGGCGATCGAACTAGAGAACCTCAGCTATTTTGTCCATGTCTGAAGACAAGGGTATAATTGCAGTTTTCGTGAAAGCTTAAAAAAAAGCCGAGAGCTCTTAGCTCTCGGCATTAAAGAAAATTTGGCGGCAACCTACTCTCGCGGAAGCTATACAACCACTACCATCGGCAAGACTGCGTTTGACGGCCGAGTTCGGAATGGGATCGGGTCGGACCACAGCTTTATAACCACCAAAAAAATTCAAAAGAACCTTTGTTCTCTGAAAACTACACGTAGACAAACTTCGAACAATGCTCGCTGGAGTGATCAAAATAAACGATCAAGCCTCACGACCGATTAGTATTAGTCCGCTGAGTTCGTTACTGAACTTACACGCCTAACCTATCAACCCGGTAGTCTGCCGGGGGTCTTTAGGGACTTACGTCCGGGAAACCATATCTTGGGATGAGCTTGGCACTTAGATGCCTTCAGCGCTTATCTCTTCCGCACATGGCTACGCAGCGCTGCCCCTGACGGAACAACTGCCACACCAGAAGTGCGTCATTCTCGGTCCTCTCGTACTAGAGAATGAACCCCTCAAGTTTCCTGCGCCCACAGTGGATA
>JAYTTC010000499.1:0-18445 GCA_043745255.1 Verrucomicrobiales bacterium | reverse complement strand
CTACGCCGGGGAGCGAAGGCCACGTTTTCATAGATCGTCAACGGGAGACCGACGGGCAGAGGAAACACCATTCCAATCCGTCGGCGGAGTTCGTTGGGATCGCTCATCGCCGCGACACTTTCACCCTCAATAAGAACTTGTCCCGTGAACCGCGCTCCAGTCACGAAGTCGAGAGTGCGATTGATGATCTTCAGCATCGTAGTCTTACCGGAATTGGCGGGACCGATGATGCCAATCACGCTGCATCGCGGAACGCTGAAACTCACGTCGCGCAACACCTGCTTCGAGCCATAAAAGGCCGAGACGTTGCGAAACTCGAGATGGGGAGTCGATTGAGTCATGCGCGGCTACCAGCGTTTGCGTCCGCGAAGCCAGACCCGCAGGGCGATCGCGAAACTATTGATGAAGAGAATCAGGCCGATCAGAACCGCAGCGCTTCCGAACTTCATGGCATCCGGCATCTGCGAGATCTGATTTGAAATGATGTTCAGATGCATCGACATCGCCATGAACGGCTCCCCTGGATTGTAGGGAAACCATTTGGCGGCTCCCTCATTGGCGACGAACTTAAAGAACGTAACGCCGGTAAAGAGAATCGGAGCGGTCTCGCCCGCTGCTCGCGAAACCGTGAGGATAATTCCGGTCAGAATCCCGCTCAGGGAATTGGGGAGCACGATCGTGCGGATAGTCTGCCAACGCGTCGCGCCCAGATTCCAGCAAGCCTCGCGAAAGGATTGCGGCACCGCTCCTAGCGCCTCACGCGTGCTGGTGATCACCACTGGCAGATTCATCACCGCCACCGTGAGGCATGCCGTGAGCAACCCCGCCTCCCACCTCGACTGAGGATCCTGCGAGTTCGCCACGATCGTGTTCAACGCAGGAAGCATCACGAGCACGAAAGCCCCTAATCCAAACAGTCCGTGCACAATACTGGGCACACCTGCCAGACTCGTGACCGCGATCCCGATGGTGCGACTGATCCATCCATCGCGCGCATACTCATTCAGGTAAATAGCCGCGAGGATCCCCACCGGAGCCACGAAAAGCAGAGATCCCAGGATCAGATAAAAAGTACCCACCAGAGGAGCCCAGAGCCCTCCTTCCTTGCCCTTATTGGCCGGATTCTCCAAAAGGAAATCCAACGAAAGCACCGGAGCGGCTTTCACAAAAATATCCACCAAGATGGCCACCAGCGGAATGACCAGGATCACGCAGCATCCAAACATGATCCATTTTCTGCGATCCGCGAGCCGAGCTTTCCCGCGCTCAAACTCGCTTGGAGCGAATGGATTCTCCGCAGGCAC
Organism: Verrucomicrobiales bacterium; assembly: GCA_043745255.1. Taxonomy (GTDB): domain Bacteria; phylum Verrucomicrobiota; class Verrucomicrobiia; order Limisphaerales; family UBA11320; genus UBA11320. Next base: position 17,141 of record JAYTTC010000499.1, on the reverse strand, counting down.
AGAGGAAGTGATTTTGGAACGAGTGCTCATGTCACGAGGGATTCGACTTCTTGACACCCTTGACGATCAGATCGGAAGCCACGTTGATCCCGCAAGTGACGACGAACAGCACGATGCCGAGGATGAAGAGGACCCGATAGTGTGGATCTCCGAAGACAGTCTCGCCCATCTCCGCAGCAATGGTCGCGGTCATGGTGCGAACGGGGTCCGTCAGGGCTTCGGGAATTCTGTTGTTGTGACCCGTGGCGAGGAGCACCGCCATGGTTTCCCCCACGGCTCGGCCCATTCCCAACATGCAGGCGGCCAGGAGCCCGTTGCGAGCTGCGGGAAAGAGCACGCGGCAGACGGTCTCCCATGGGTTGGCCCCCAGGGCGAGTGCCGCTTCACGATAGGAATCGGGAACGGCACGCAGTGCGTCTTCGGACAACGAGACGACCAAGGGCACGCTCATGAGGGCGAGAATCACGCCTCCAGTGAGCAAATTCGTTCCCTGGGCAGCCCCAGTCTCCGCACTTGCGAGATGCAAACTGACCATGACATGCCCCCACCAACTGCCGGCAGTCGCCGAGAAGACAGATTTGATGATCGGGCCCAGCACCATCAATCCGATAAAGCCCCAAACAATCGACGGAATCACCGCCAACAACTCGATCACGATTTTCAGCGTTTCCTTCACCCGGCCCTTGGCGAACTCGGAAATGTAAACCGCGGCACCGAGCCCAACCGGAACCGCGATGATCAAACCGATGAAGGTGGTCGTGAAGGTGCCCACCAGCAAGGCCAGCGCTCCAAAGCTGGGCGGATTGCCCGGGGCGGGATTCGGAATCCAGCGAGAGCTGGTGAAGAAATGCACCCAATCCAGCTTCGGAACCATCGGGGCCGCTTCCTTAAGAATGAAAAGGAAGATCGCCATGATCCCAATAATGCTGCTCCAGCCGCATAGCCGAACCATCCACTCGATCGGCTTCTCAAACGCATCGAGGAGGCTAAACTGTTTTTTTGTGCTGCCCGTCGTCAGGTTTGCCATGTCGTCTTGAGAATTTGAGCGCGAGGCCGGAGGCGCGCCGGAGAAACGCTCCGGTCGCGCTCTGCAGGGATCCATCAAACTCGCCGACTATTTCACAGGAACAAAACCTTCCTTCTCGACAATCTTCTGCCCTTCGGGTGAAAGGATCCAGTCGATGTATTCCTTGAGCTCGCCCGTTGGCTCGCCCACGGTGTAGAGGAACAATTTACGGGCAATCGGATACTTCCCGCTCCGCGCGGCGTCAGTTCCAGGCTCCACACCAGGCTCACCTTTCTTGCTGGAGACCTTCAGCCAGTTCACGTTTGGGGTCTTGTAACCCATGCCGCTGTAACCCAGAGCGGTCGGTGTTTTTCCGACATTCTCGACCACTTCAGACGAGCCGTTCAGCTCGCTGATCCCTCCGCGGAACTCGCGTTGCTTGCCGTCCTTCTTCCCACAGATGTGCTCGCGAAAATAATCATAGGTGCCGGAGTTATTCTGCCGTCCGAAGAGCGCGATCTTACCCGGAAAGGCTGGATTGAGTTTCTCCCAGGTGAGGGTGGTCCCTCCCTCGACCCAAATCTCGCGCAATTCGTCCACGGAGATCTCTTTGATCGGGTTGGAAGGATGCGAATAGACAGCGAGGGCATCGTAGGCCACCGCGAATTCTTTCGCCTCTTTTCCCGTCACAGCTTTTACTTTCTCACTCTCCTCAGGCTTGATCCCGCGCGATGCATTGCATAGGTCCGTGCTATTGTTTTGCAGCGCCGCAAAGCCCGTGCCGGTGCCCCCGCCATTCGCATTGACGAACACATTGGGCTTCACCTTGCGATAGGCCTCGGCCCAGGCGGTCGCGAGCTGAATCATTGTATCAGAGCCCTTGGCCCGAATCTCGATCGTCTTCTTGTTTGCCACAGCGCTTCCGCCCGTCGGCGTCGCAGTTCCTGCCTCCTGTTTTCCACAGCCAGCGAGCCACAACCCCGCCACCGCTGTGATTGCAGCGCCCATCAGAATACTCCGGTTTAGTTCTGTTTTCATGTTCATAGGTTTTTGGTATCGGCGATTAAAGTTCGTCACCCAGCACGGCTTTCGCGACGTCGTTGATCTGATCTTGGAGAAACTTGTAGGCCGCCTCGTAGGCCGACCGCTTCTGCTCAGGACTTCCGGCGACAAGGGAGGGGTCCTCCATGCTCCATTCGAGGCAGACCGCCTTGGTCCCCTTGGGAAAAGCTTTTTTGGCTTCGGGGGAAAGCGCCACGATGATTTGGGCAAACTCGAGATTCGGAACTCCATCAAGCGACCGAGAGACCGCTCGGGAATGGTCGATCCCCTTGGTTTGAAGGAAGGCGAGTGTGCTGGGATCGATGGGATGAGGATCGATCGCCGCGCTGGTAAAAACGAACTTCGGCTGATCCAAGGCATGCCCAATCGCTTCCGCCATCTGACCCCGACAGGAGTTGTGATCGTCCAAAAATACGATCCGCCAAACGTCACCTCCAGGATGCTTCTGATACTCGCCGGTAACGAGGTAAAGCGTTTCTTCGCAGATGTTCTTGGCCTGATCGCTCACTCGCTCAAATCGTCGGGCGATGGTCATCAATGGCGTGAGCGCCTGAAGAGGAATCTTTTCGTCCTGCCTCAGTTGCACGAGCTCGGCGTTGAGAGCCGACTTGAGGATATCAACCTCCTCCTCCACCACCATTGCCCGGCGTGCGAGATCCGCGTCCCCCTCCAGATACGCCTTCACAGCATCGCGTAGCATCGGGATCGAAAGTCCGGCCATGCGCTGGTAGCGATCTAGAGGAATCGTCACCGAAAGATTGATCACTTTGAGAATCTGGCGGGCAATACTCTCCGCGTAGTCCCCGATTCGCTCCACCTCCTGATTGATCTTGATGGTCACATAGGCGAAGCGAAGATGACGGGCGACAGGCTGCTGTCGCACGATGAATTCCAAACAAAGCCGATCGATCTCCTTTTCCAGCTCATCAATACGGCGGTCGCGCAGGATGACGGAATAGGCGAGTTGGCGATCTCGTTCCACCATTGCTCGCAAGCAAGCTTCGAGAGCCCAATCCGCTAGCCGCGCCATTTCCGCGACCTTCCCGCGAATTCGATCGATGTCTCGCTGCATCGATTCTTCATAATAAGTTCCCATAGGTTTGGTAATGCGTGCGGAAGCTAGGAGACAATGGTTACGCTACCATGGCGCGTATGTGACAATTCGGTAACAACCCAGAAGAGCGGTGCACTCGGAATCCATCGGCCAAGCCCCACAGCACGCAAACGTCGGAGGAGCGTCGTTGCGGACCTCGCCGACACCCGCTCCCCATCAACAGCGGCCTCAGATCCAGCTCAGGAACCGACATCAATTCCCGCCGCGCGGCTCATTAGTGTTGCTTGATCACCGAAAACCGTCAGCTATCGCAATGGGTCCAAAACGTTTCAAATCCTCAAATGGTGCTGACAAAAGGTCATTCGTCACCGTTTCGTAACATTCGCTTACGCGTTCGGCCCTAAATCCGAACGTGACAATTCGGTGACGACCATTAGAAATTCACGTCCATGTTCTCCCTGCAGAAGTTCCTCGGCAAAGATGATAAGTTTTTCACGCTCCTCGAGGCGAGTGCAGAGGAGGCGCGAACCAGCGTTCAAGCACTGAACCGACTGCTGCAGTCTCCCAAGGCCACACCAAGCCTCGGCGAGTTCCACGCCGCTAAAGAAGCGGATAAGAGGATCACAGTGCAGATTAACCAGGCATTGCTGACCACCTTTGTCTCCCAACTTGAACATGAGGATATCGAGGTTTTAAGCGCGGTTCTCTATAAGATTCCCAAGACCGTCGAAAAAATCGCCGAGCGATTTATCATCAGCTCGCCGGTCGTGGGTGAGATGGATTTCTCAAAGCACATCTCCCTACTGGACGCCGCCACCATGCACGTCGTGAGCTTGGTGAAGCTGCTGCGCGGGATCGGATCGGGTGGGCTGGAGGAAGCCAAGATCCTCAACGCCGAACTCCAGAAAGTAGAAGGGGACGCGGACAAGTTGATCCTCGAAATCCTCAAGGATCTCTACAGCGGAAAGTACGAGGCCACCAAGGTGCTGGCGATGAAGGATCTTTACGAGCTCCTGGAGAAAGTGGTCGACCGCTGCCGCGATGCCGGAAACGCCGTGACCCACGTCGTGCTCAAAAATTCCTAAGCTCTCACCCTCTTCTCTCTCGCGCATGATTAGCTTTCAACGAATCCTCGGGCGTGAAGTCGAGTTTTTCACTCTCCTGGAGGCCAGCGCCGAGGAAGCGTGCAAAGCAGTGGCTGCCCTGGACGAACTCCTGCGTCCCGATTCCAAGAAAACCCTGAACGCCTTCGTGGAAGCACGTCGCAAGGACAAAGAAATCACCAATCGGCTTGAGGAATTGCTGGTCACCACCTTCGTCACTCCCATGGAGCGTGAAGATCTGGAGGCACTCGCGGAGGCGCTCTATAAGATCCCAAAGACAGTGGAGAAATTCGCGGAGCGCTATCTGATCAGCCTGAAGGATGTTGCTGACGTCGACTTTGTTCGCCAGGCAAAGCTGATGGCCGAAGCGACCCAACTAGTCCTCAAAATGACCCAGGCTCTGCGCGACGGACGCGACCTGGCGTGCATCAAGACGCTGCAGAACGAGCTTCAGCAGGTGGAATCGCGAGCCGATGACATGCTCCTCTCACTCATGCAGCCCCTCTATCAACCGGGCTACCCGCCGTTAAAGGCGGTGATCCTCCACGATCTTTTTGCATTGAATGAAAAGGCGGTCGATCGCTGCCGGGACGCCGGCAATGTCCTTTCCCATGTCCTACTGAAGAATTCCTGAGCCCCTTATGGAACTATTGCTCGTCTTCACGGTGGTCTTCGTTGCCCTGGTTTTTACCTACACCAACGGATTTCACGACACCGCCAATGCCATCGCCACGGTCGTTGGCACCAAGGTCCTTACTCCCCGCCAGGCGATTCTGCTGGCGGCGGTCACCAATCTCTTCGGTGCCTTTTTCGGACTTGCGGTGGCAAAAACCATTTCCTCCGGTCTGGTGGAGGCCAAGTTCATCACCCAACAAGTGCTGATCTGCGCGTTGATGTCGGCCATCGCATGGAATTTGCTCACTTGGTGGTTCGGTCTGCCCTCTAGCTCTAGCCACGCGCTGATCGGAAGTCTGGTAGGGGCAGCGCTTGCCTCCGCGCATGGGAATTGGGATGCCGTCAAATGGAGCGAAGTAAAGCCCAAGGCAATCAAGGTGCTGGTAGAGCCCAGCCGGGAGGTCATAGAGGCCATTGGCACCAATCAGCTGCAGCGAGGCACAACATTTTTAAAGATCGGCACCAACAAGGTGGCGGTGATTCAGTTCGAGGGCCGACTCAAGATGGTGACCGAAACTCCGTCGATCGACAAAGGAGGCATCGTTTACAAGGTGGTGATCCCGATGATCACCTCTCCGGTGATGGGCTTTGCTGGGGGATTTGTGGTGATGGCCGGACTGTATGTCGTGTTGAGGAATTGGAAGCCTGTGACCGTAAATCGCCTCTTCGGGAAGCTGCAGTTGGCCAGTTCCGCCTACATGGGCTTTAGCCACGGCATGAATGACGCCACCAAATGCATGGGGATCATCACCCTGGCTCTGGTTTCGGGGACAACAGCCGGGCTCTTCGACAATATCCCTCCCTGGCTTCATTTTCTCCACACACCGGCCGGCTCAGATGTTCACAAGTTAATGCTCGGGGACATGCTTGTGACGTGGTTGCCGTCCTCGCTGCAGTTCGGCTATATGCCGGCGGCGGTTGATCCGAAGAGCCAGGGAGTTCCCGATTGGGTGGTGGTGGTCTGCGCGCTCACCATGGCCATGGGCACCGCCGCCGGAGGCTGGCGGATCATCAAGACTCTCGGACACAAGATGGTGAAATTACAGCCAGTGCATGGCTTTGCCGCCGAGACCACCGCTGCAACCGTGCTGGCAATCACCGGCAGCATGGGAATGCCGGTGTCCACCACTCACGCAATCACCACCTCGATCATGGGTGTGGGATGTGCGAAGCGCTTCAGCGCTCTCAAGCTGAAAGTCATCGAGCGAATCATTTGGGCCTGGATTATGACCATTCCCGCAGCAGCAGGCGTCGCTTATCTTTTGGTACAGCTCGCTCGGATGGCCGGTTTTGTTGCCAACTAGCAGGCCGTCGGCCTTCGCACGTCGCTCCGCAAGGTGCGAGTCCCTGTGGTATCGATGGGTTCCAGGGTTTTCTGGGTGTCGGCCTGCTGGAAGACTGCCGGGCCGAGACCGATCTTGGAATGGACCTTTCCTGGAAATTCCTTGGTCCCCCGGATTCGCCTCCTATACTGCCGACATGCAATGTGTCGGCATGGGTTACGATGTCCATGAATTAGTGGAAGGGCGCAGGCTCATCCTGGGTGGGGTGGATATACCCCACTCCAAGGGGCTCGACGGACACTCCGATGCCGACGCGCTCATCCACGCCATCACCGACGCGATTTTGGGAGCGATCGGGGAAAGCGATATCGGACATTTCTTTCCAAACACCGATCCTCGCTGGAAGGGAGCCCCCAGCCATGTGTTCCTGACTGAGGCCGCTCGGCAGGTCGGACTGCGACAAGGAAGAATCATCAACATCGATTCCACCGTCCTGGCTCAGCAGCCCAAGATCGCGCCTCACATTCCAGCCATGAAAGATCACATCGCGAAGGCGCTCGGTCTGCCCGTCAAGCGGATCGGCATCAAGGCCACGACCAACGAAACCATGGGATTCATCGGCCGAGAAGAGGGCATCGCAGCCATGGCCGTCGCCAGCGTTGAGTTGCCCGAATAGAATCCAAACCTGCCCACCCCCTTTAACTCATTCACATTCATGGGAGCACGCGCCGAAATCAGCTGGAACCGAACGGACGAAGAGACGGGAATTAAGTATCAAATCTATGCCCATCATGTGGGCAACCGCTGGAATTTCTTTATTCGAAGGCGCCGTTTCGATAACTGGCAGCCCCATCTGGAGCCTATCCTCGAAGACTGGATGGAACTGCTGGATGGGGTAACCCGCCGTGTTCAGCGTCGGCTTCAGCGACCGGACGAGCTGGTGCGGTTGAAGAAGTCGATTTTGGAACGGTTCCCCCAGGCGGAGATTTAACGCCTCACTGTCTCGGAACGAGACAACGTGAAACTCATTTGATCCAGCAGGCATTTCGCCAGCGAAGGCCAGCTATTCTCCTTTTGACCTCCGGAGTCGCGAGCTGCGGGCGAGAACCGTCCGAATTCCCTGTCTCCCGATCTAAAATTGCTGCGCTTTAGGGGGAACCTTGACTGCCGATATTCCTCTGCAAGTGCCGGGAGCCATGGACCACCGTCGCAACGCCGCGAAGGAGGAAATAGTCCACGAGGTGATGGGATCACCGGGCTCCTTGCTCGCGACCGCAGTAGGCAGTCGTCGACTCGGCGTGAACAGCACTTATCACCAAACCGTGGGAAGAATACCTAAAGTTTTGCGCCCAACTGCCGTTAGTAGAGAGGGTATCGTTGACGGCTTAGAGCTGGATGCAGCACGCACGGACGTGTCGCCCAATTTGCTAGCAGTCCAGTTTCATCCTGAACGCCTCTGGGCGCGGTATCAACAGCCTCTGGCTTTGTGCCAGAGCTTCACCGTCGCGTGCCGCAGGAATCGGCAACAAGAAGTATGAAGTTTAGAGTTTTGGTAGTGGACGACCAGGAGCCTCTCCGCGATGTCATCAGGATGATGCTCGAAGCCGGAGGTTACGAAACCAGTGAAGCCGGCGACGCCGCCGCGCTAAATACCGCATTTTCCGGGCCCGCCCCGGATGCCGTTCTACTGGATCTCAAGTTACCGGATGCCGACGGCCTTGATCTTCTCCCGCTGATCAGGCGCCAATGGCCTTCCACCGAGGTCATCGTGCTCACCGGTCACGCCTCCTTTGAAGCGGCCGTTGAAGCCATCAAACGAGGTGCCTTCCATTTTCAACAGAAGCCAGTCGACCCCAAAGGCCTGCTAAATCTCATCGCCAAGGCTCTCGAGCGAAAAAGCCTCAAAGAGGAGACTCATGCTCTGCGCGCCACGGTCTCCGCCCTCAGTGGAGGCGCGGTGCCGGTGTTCAACTCGCCCTCGATGAAGAAGATTCTGACGTTGCTGGAGCGCGTTGCTCCCAGCGACGCGGCGATTCTCGTCACCGGCGAAAGCGGCTCCGGAAAGGAAGTAATTGCTGATCTGATTCACGCCCTGAGCGGCCGCAAAGGCCAATGCGTGAAAATCAACTGCGCGGCGCTGCCCCGCGAGCTGATCGAGAGCGAGCTCTTCGGCCACAAAAAGGGTTCTTTCACCGACGCCAAGGCGGACAAGGCTGGGCTGTTTCGGGAAGCAAACGGAGGCACATTGCTGCTCGATGAGTTGGCCGAGATGCCCATCGAGACTCAGAGCAAGCTGCTCCGCGTGCTCCAGGACAAAAAGATCCGACCGGTGGGCGACGCCAACGACTACCCGGTGAACTGTCGAATTATCGCCTCCACAAACCGCAAAATCGAAGAGGCCATCGCTCTCGGAAAACTTCGCGAGGATCTCTACTATCGCATTGGAGTCGTGTCGGTACACCTCCCGCCTCTTCGAGACCGACGTGAGGACATTCTCCCGCTCGCCGACTCGTTCCTAAAGCGATTTGCCAGCCAAGAGACACGTCCCGCCACCGGCTTCACTCCTGGGGCCTCAGAGCGCCTCCAGCACTTCGATTGGCCAGGCAACATCCGCCAGCTGGTGAACGAAGTTCACCGCGCCGTGTTGATCTGCGATCGACCCTTAATCGACCTCGAGCACCTCAATCTTCCCCAATATAACCTGAGCGAGGAGGCGCCTGTTGCAGGTTTAACCCTGATGGAAAAGACCGAGCGAGCCAAGATCATCGAGGTCCTTGAGCAGACGGGCGGAAACAAGTTCAAAACCGCCAAGCTACTCGGCATCGGCCGACAGACGCTCTACAATAAGCTCAAGCTGTATCAGATCGCAGCCTGAGTCCCAATCTCCCCGGTTCGCGGCATTCCGAACGGGTTTCTTTCTAACGCAGTAAATGGCTGGCCTGCCGATCCCGGATTGGCTCACTCGGATGGCCATTTGCTGCGTTGATGTTTTCACGGAAGTGCGCCCGCTGGTGCGTCCGGCGGGCTAAAACGGCCTCCTCAAAAACTAGCAGCACGGGAAGCCCAAGCGTTGGGAGCGATTGGGGGGCCCGATGCCGAGGGGATCTATTTCTGCACTTCGAAGTTCTCCAAGTGGAGCAGTCTCCACTCCGCAGGAGCGGCAGACTGAGTGGCAGCGAGGCGTTCTTTCGTCAGTGCGATTTTGGCACGAATCAGCTCCCGATTCTCTTCACCCTTCTTGGAGAGCTCTCTCTCAAGTTCCATCACGCGCTTTTGGTAGATCATCATCCGATCCTGAATAGGAGCCTGAAGACGTTCCAATCGACGTTCCATTTCCGCCAGGTCCTGTGCAGCGTGCTCCTGAATGTCCATACTCGCACGTCGATCACTCAACAGTTTCTGCACGAGCCGGTCCATCATCATCCGAGCCAGATGAGCCAGAGTGCCCTGCCTAACTCCCTCAGCTGGCAGGGTTGCCAGAACGGGCGGAAGCATTCCGACGTCAGCGCGCGGTCGGAATGCCACCAGCAGGATGACCACGATCGCAAGCGTGAGAACGATTGCTGTCAGCCAACGAGCCAGGTGCTGGGTCTGCATCGATTGTTCCTGCATCTCGCTCGCATGAATGCGGAGGGCCTGCAACTCCACCGTCGATTGCTGGCCGGTCTGCCGAACCTCTTTCCGCAAATCTTGCAGCTCGCGCATCGCGCTGCGAATCGGCTCGGAGCTCTCGGGCACTGCGGGCGGGGCGGGGCGGCCGGGAAAAAGCGCTTCTCTCAGACCTACCATCGGCTGCGACGTTTTTTCATCCCAGTAGCGACATCCCTGTTTCCAGTCTAAGACGCCCCATCCTATCCGTGCCTCGCTGAGCGCCTCGCGCCAGGCGGAGTAGTAGCGCGCGCGCGATCCAGCCTCGATCTGCTGAGGACAGCCCCAGTCGGCGAAGTAAATCGGACGGCCGCTATGCTCCGACCACTGTTGCGCGAACCGAACGAGGCCTCGAACAAATTGAGGACCGCTGGGATTTCTTTCCGGAGGGAGCGTCTGATAGCGCCCTATCCACTCCCGCGTGTTCAGATCGAGAGCGGCAATCGACTCGGATGAAGCCGGAGAATCGGGAGGACCCGGAAAGCGAATCGCAGACAACACACTCCCCGGAGCGACTAATATCTGTTGAGTAAACGGCTCCGGCTCGCGGCTGTGAAGCGAGACGATAATGTTCGCATCCCACTCCGGAAGCTGCAGGCGAGATAACTCCCACGGGCTGCCCAACCGACCCGGACTCATCAAGACCGCGCGATCCGGACTGACCCCACGGATTGTCCGCAACGCTTCGGAGTAGGGGCCGTTTAAGGCAAGCGTGACCCCACGGTTCCCCGCAGGACTGATCAATTCGAAGGACAGGTTGGCTGGGAAGTCGTTGTAATGAGTCGCCACCTGACGCCAGATGGCGATGAATCGGGGGAGTTCCAGGCTGGGGTTTTGATAGAGGCCATCGAATTCCTGACACCCCAACACCACTCCGAGTTCCTGTTTGGCTGCTTTGGCCACGACCAAATCAACCCGGGCGAACAATTCTGAAGCGATCTTGAATTCCGGACCTGCCGAGGTCTGGAGATGCCAGGCCACGGGGAGTCGAACGTGATCGAAACCCTCTCGGCGCATGTTGGCAAAGTCGTCATCACCGAAGGGGAAAATTGTTCCGTTACGCCGAAGCAGATCCCCACTCTGGGCCAGACTCACGCCACGCTGCAGCTTTCTTGCGGCACGATGGGCGGGCGAGTCAGCATCCGCTATCGATTTAGGCTCCTGAAAATCCGCAGGCAAAGACGATCGAGCCATGCAGCGGAGTGTTACCGGGACGCGCGCCTGGACGACCAGGCCTAGGTCATACCGCTGCCGGAACCAGGAGCGGGCGGGAAGCCGCAGCAAAGCGGCCGACTCCGGAACCAAGGAAGCTCCTGCGACGTCCAGTTGATCCCACAAGACCTCCTCCTGATAAATAGCCTCCTTATCCGAAGGCACCCGCTCGTATGGACCCAGCAGCGAGAGAGTCACTCGCCCTGCTTCCTGAGGCACGAACCTCACCACCAGCTCGTTGGTTGAAAAGTGGGAAATGGGGAAGGAGAAAGAATAAGCGCGCGCCTGATCCGTCGGCTTCATCCACGCGATTCGACCCGCGTTACCCAGACCGCCCAGGATCTCTCCCTGCTGTAGGGCACCCACATTGGTGGTGGCATAGAGATCAAACCGGGCCTCAGCAGCCAATCGAATTCTATTGGTCTGGGCATACGACGTCAGGGCCAGCATCAGGAAAACGACGCCCGCAGCCATCCGTTGCAAGAGCATGCCCGTCAATAACAGGCTGGAATAGCAGGAGGCAAGCCTGCATCGCCTAGCAGAACGCCATCGAGGGAAAAGAACCCATTGCACCTCCCCGGAATTTAGTGCCCAATTGACGGACGACGCCCCTGTGTTACGCTGACCTTGTCATTATGAGCGCAAGCAAATTTAACACCTCAACGGCGTTCGGCCCCTTCGCTGTCCAATGCTCAGGCCAGCGGATTACCCTCCCTGCCGGTTCAGTTCGCGTCCATAAGAACGGCATCGAATTCCTCAGCCCCCAGGCCTTCTCCCCCTGGATCGAAATGACCGTGGAATTGGAGACACCCATCGACAGTCGCCGTATCGAAGCCAATGGTGTCGTAGTCGCCTGTCAGGGCAGCCGCCATACAGGATTTACCGTGTCGATGGTATTCACCAACCTCTCTCCTCAATCTCAAGCTCGTCTACACACTCTCGCGACGGGGTTTTCCATGTAGTGTGATCCCCTGTCTCGAAACACTCCTGCCTCTAATACCTCTACAGTCGAATGGAAATATTTCATCGGATTCTGCAGGCCGCCGTTCAAGGCGGAGCGTCGGACATACATCTCAAAATCGAAACCCCGGTCGTACTCCGCATCAACCGCAAGTTGGTAGCGATCGAGTGTCCCTACCCCACCGCGGAGTGGCTGGACAACCTAGTCGCGACGATCGTTCCCAAGCACGCCAAACAGAGGCTGGATCAGGAGCGCGAGGTCGATTTTTCATACTACCTCCCAGGGACAGGCCGCTTCCGGACCAATGTCTTCCAGCAACGTGGCTCTTGGTGTCTTGCGATGCGCTTCGTGAAGGTTCAGGTGCCCTCCTTTGAAGAGCTCGGCCTTCTGTCGATCACCAAGGATCTCGCCGAATCCCAGCGCGGCATTGTACTGGTGGCCGGATCAACAGGGTCGGGAAAATCCACCACCCTGGCCGCGATGATCGAGCACATCAACGGGCATAGTCGGAAGCACATCGTCACTCTCGAAGATCCGATCGAATACGTGTTTGAGGACAATCAGTCGGTGATCGAGCAACGCGAGGTCGGACTCGACACTCAGTCCTTCCAACACGCGCTAAAGCATGTGCTGCGTCAGGATCCGGATGTGATCATGGTCGGCGAAATGCGCGATGCTACAAGTTTTCAAGCTGCGATGAGCGCGGCGGACACGGGGCATCTGGTTCTTTCCACCCTTCACACCACCAACGCGGCGCTCTCCATCAACCGCATCCTGGATTTCTTCAAAGCCGACGAACGCGAGCAGATCCGACGACAGCTGGCCGGCACGCTGCGTGCCGTGATCTGCCAGCGAATGGTCCCTACCATCGCAGGGGGCATGACTCCCGCACAGGAGATCATGATCAACACGCCCACCATCCGGAAGCTGCTCGAGGAAAATCGACTGGATAAATTGTCGGTGGCGATCGAAACCGCCACCGACGACGGAATGCTCAACTTCAACCAAGCGCTATTCCAACTCGTGAAGGATGGGAAGATCACCGAGAAGGAAGCCCTCGCCAAAGCCACCAACGCGCAGGCTTTGGAAATGAACTTCCAAGGCATTTTCCTCAGCGAAGGAAAACGGATTCTGGGTTAGTAGCCCGCGAGGATGAAGCGGCGGATCAAATCCAATTCCTGATCCCCATGAATGGTGTGCGCCTTGGGATACTCCTGCCAGGTGAGCGAGAGTCCAGCCGCTTGGAGAGCCATCATTTGCGGCTTCACGGTGGCCAGGGGTAGCAAAGGATCCTGGGTGCCGTGGGTCACTAGAATGCGCTGCTCTCGAGCCACTGGGGATAGCTCGCCAAGCAGCTGCAGGTATTCCGGAAGAAAGCCGCTGATTCCAATCAACCCTGCAAATCGATGCGGATAGCGCAGCCCCGTCTCAAGCGTCATGAGACAGCCCTGGGAAAATCCGAAAAGCACCGTCTGCTCGGTGGGGAAACCCCGCGATCGATTGTCCTCCAAGAGTTCGACGAGAAGAGCACAGCTACGATCCACCCCTGGACGTCTGTCGCCCTCGATATCGAACCAGGAATACCCCCCGTAGTAGGCATCAGGAGCGTTCACCAATTGGTAGTTGAGATCAGGGAGGCGAAGCGCGTCCGGAAGCCACCGATACCCTTCCGCGCTATCGCCCAACCCATGGAGAGCGATCAAGAGCTTATGTGACCTTGGTTCAGCGGAGGCGATATCGATTTTGGAGATCATGGGCTAGCTGGGGCGTCGCGTAATTGCGGAGGGATATTCCACTGCCTGTCTGGGAAAAGACAACCCGGTCGAAAAAATATTTCTATCCCGAAACTTGTTCCCCGATAAATTCGAGGTAGATTAGGTCTGTGCCTGAGAGTACATCGGAGACACGAAAACAACTCCGTCGCGCAGTTTGCGGCGCTTGTTTAGCGAATAACTGGATACCAGGGGATCTTGCGCCGTTGGAAACCGTCCCGTGCTGCAAGTGCTCTCATCCGGTCATTCTCCCCACGCGCATCCACCAGTTCGAGCTTCGCGAGGTCGTGGCTTCCGGAGGCATGGGAACGGTGTACCGCTCCATGGATGTCAACCTCGAGCGAGTGGTGGCGGTGAAGCTGATGAAGCGCGAGATTGCGGAGGACAAGGAAGCGATGGCGAGTTTCTATCGCGAAGCCCGGGCGGGTGCCGCTCTCAATCACCAGAACATCATTCACGTCTATACTTTCGATGAGTTTGAGGGGCGCCCGTTTCTGGTCATGGAACTGGCCGACAACGGAAGCCTCGACTCCCTCATCGAGAAGGACAAGATGGTCGAGGAGGTTACCGTGCTCGATGTGGGGATCGCGATGTGTTCCGCTCTCGAGTCCGCGTTGAAGAAGAATTTCCTGCACCGTGATCTCAAGCCCGGCAACATCCTGTTCAACGCCGAGGGAGAATCCAAGCTAGTCGACTTCGGCCTGGCGCGGGCGGCAGAGTCTGATGACAACTATGAAGCCTCGGTATGGGGAACGCCCTATTACATCGCCCCTGAGAAGGCGAACCGCCAAGGAGAGACCTACCATTCTGACATGTACAGCCTCGGCGGGACCCTCTACCACGCGCTGACCGGGCACGTTCCGTTCGAGGCGGAGACCATCGAGCAAATCATCGCCGCCCACGTGCACACTCCCCTCACTCCCCCGATCCAAGTGCGCCCCGACATCACTCAACAGACCAGCGACGCGATTGTGAAAGCGATGGCAAAGGCACCTGCGGAGCGCCACGCGACCTATTTCGAGTTCAGGATGGCTCTCGAAGCCGCACGCACCGCGTTGCATTTCTTAATCCATCGGCCCGCCGAGAGCGAAAAGGGATTCAAGTCCTGGTTTCGCTAGCAGCCGCCTGGCTAGAGCTATTGCATCGGAGAGCTCAGGCGAAAATAATTCGCCTTCTCAGCGCTGGAGAGGTTGTTCGTCCAAAACACCACCCTAGTGAGGGGCTGTGCTGCCACTGCGGGAGAAATATTCAGCCACACAGGATTGGAAAGACTGGTCGCAGACTGCGGCTGATAGCTGCTTCCCGCCAGGGCAGTGAACTGGAGAACTACCTCATTTCCAGCGTGACGAATCGAAAGGATCTGCGGTGCCTCCTGGCGTCCCGGAGTGGGCTGAGCGCCCTTCCAGTTCAAGACCTCGTCACCAAACGAATCCAGACGAATGCGCTGAAGGGATTGGCCCTTGCCGTCCGCCTCCAGTGGCCAAGGGGCCGCATCGTCGTAAGTGACCCAATCGATTGGAATCATCGGAACGAATCCCGCATCCGGATGCGGAGGCCGCTGAACTGGGTCGGGCTTCGAGAGCTCGACCCGCCCACCCGAGTTACTCAGTTTGCCTCCATAGGGACCGAGCAGAGGAGTGGATCCAGAAAGACCGTACTTGGCGCGAAATAAGGCCGCCTGGGCGGTATCGACCCCGGGGTCGAAGTTCACCAAAAGGAGGTTCCCTTCTGCGGCGAGCGTGTAGTGAAGAGGAAACTGGAAGGAAACCACTCCGTCTAAACGATAGGTATTGTTGGTGAGTCCAGGCAGATCAGCGTAATCGAAGGTGTTATAGAGCGGGGCCGGGGAACCACTGAGGTTATAGAGCTCGATGTACTCATTCAGGGTGTCGTCATTGGTCGAGAGCGAGGCCGGATGATACATGATCTCACTAATCACCACCGGCCCCACTCTCGGAAGGCTGTTGGTCATCCCCAGCCCATTCCGAAACTCGGAGACCAACGCGGGGGCATCGTTGACTGCCACATCGACACCAAAAGTTCTCGAGCGAGTCGGGACATACTCCACTCCGTGACTCGTCAGCCAGCGACCAAAGGACACGCCGTTCTCCGCAGCCGGCATTCGCGCCACCAAGTTGCTGCCGGTTAAGTTCCCCGCCGCATCGGCGGTGTGGAGATAGCACTGATCTCCATGCGCGGAGTTGAAAGTGAAACTAGGCGGCGGGGCCGTGTTCAGCGGATCATTGGGATCAAACTGGTATTCATAGAACACCGCGAACTTACCGGGCTGAATCACGGTTCCGGCCGGGATCCGAAACCGCTTGGCGTCCGACTTTGAATTGCTAAGCCACCAGTTCCCGATGGTCACCGGCAAAGATCCGAGATTTTGCAATTCCACCGCATCTTCGAGCGGCAGATCCGTGTGGGTGAGCACCTCGCTAATGACCACATCCGAAATCGGCAGAAAATTGCTTTGGCCCGGCGTCGGCTTGCCGAAGGGAAACGCCAATTTGTAGTCCCCGCCGTCCGGGAGTCGCCCTTCAGAAGTATTGATCTGCTGTGTGCCAAAGGTGACACGGTCGATCGAGGTCAACGGGGACAGGCTGGAGTAGAGTGTGAGGGTCTCACCGCTACTCCCCAGCTTGAAATCGAGATGATCAGGGTCCGTCTTAGAGAGGTCAGAGCAGAAAAACTGAAGGTAGCCATCCGGTGCGATGTAGGAGAGGGCTCGAATGGGGCGGTTGGTTGGGACCGTGAGCAGATCGGTGAAGTAGAAACCTCCCAGCGCCACCGGGAGAGTGTTGGGATTGTAGAGCTCTAACCAATCGTCTCCCGTGGCGGGCCGCGCCATCCATTCGTTGATCCGAAGTCGCGTCGGATCGCCCAAGGGCTCGACGATATTCGCAGCCACCGGCGTGGGACGAGTGAGGGTGAAGGCTCCCGTTCCCGAGGGCACACGACCGAGGGAATAGTCGGGGGGTTGAAGACCGAACTTCAACCCGTCCAGCTTGTTGGTGATGCCTGCTCTGACTTCGTAGAGTCCCACCTCTTCACCGGAGGCGTTAAAGCTGAACCCGGTATGGATATTCTGTGGATTCGGGTCGGTCACTGCATCACACCAGACCAGATAATATTTCCCCACACCCAGCGTCGGCGATCCAGCAGGGAAAACGAACTTCATCGGCTGGTTCAAACTGTCAGTCAAACCCAGACCCGAAAGACTAACAGCCGCAGGGCCGGGATTGTAGAGCTCGATCCAATCGGGGTAGTCCGAGCCGTTGGCAACAGCAGAAACGTTGTTGGCCATGACCTCGTTGATGACCACGCCACCGACAGAATTTTGCACCCAAACCACGGAGACGGCG
>JAYTTC010000498.1:0-4850 GCA_043745255.1 Verrucomicrobiales bacterium | reverse complement strand
CAAGAAATTTGTCGTCGTCGGGGAAGGTCCACTTGTAATGACACAGCGCTCCGTCCGGCGTGTTGAACGATTGATGATACGGACTCCCGGAGAAGCGGGCGAGAACGTCATAGATAACGCGATCGCCATAAACGAAGGTGGAATCCCAGGACTCATTGCTCAGATTGGGCTGCGCCGCCCAGCGGGCGGATTTGTCCTTCGTCACCCACAGATGATACACACCAAAAGTGCTGCTCGGCATCGAGTCGCCGAACAGGATGACTCCCTCGGGAGTGGGACGGTTGTCATCGCCCATGGCGGGAAACCGCGTCGCCGAACCGGCTCCATCGACCGCATAAATCCAGAATGCGATCAGCGTGTTCGCGTTCTGTCCCGGAAGGGTCGCGCTCATCACCCCGTCTCCAGCCACCGCGTCGCCACCGGTTCCTGAATCGTTCATCGGAACGCTCACCCAGTTGGTTGACGGATCAATGCGATAATTCAGCATGACGCTTCCGATGCCATCGGGATCATGCAGACGAGCCGTCACCACTGCGGGTTGTCCGGCGGCGGGAAGTGCGGGCGTGTGAGAGACATCGTAGATTGCTGGGCCCGCATTCTTTACCGCGCGGCTGTTCGGAAGCCCTGGTGTTCCCAGGTTCGATGGCACCGGCAACACGCCAGTGGTCTCCATCCAGTTCCCGTTCAGGCGAAGAAGGACTTCCGGCCAACCGCGCAGCCATCGCGCCTTCAGCCGCAGTGTGGCCAGCTTTCCGTCGCTGAGGGAAGTGTTGGTGAGCGTGCCCTGGAGCGAATTGGCCCCGGTCCAGACACGATCGCTGCAACGGAGATGCATCGCCTGGCCACCGAGATAGCCTCCCGGCTCGATCGTGGAGCGAACAAGACAACCCTGCGCCTGCCACCCAGTCATGCCGGACTCGAATCCGGCGTTCTTGACATAGTTGGGCCCTTGCGTTCCCGGCCGCACCTCAATTTCATCCACCAGACACTCGCCCACATCCATGACACCCACCTGAATGTGGGCAATGTTGGCCTCCTGGCTGGCACCGTTGTCCAACTGGCCAAAGCTCTCAATGTTCACCCACGCTGCCTTTGCGGTTTCATCGCTGTCGGCCCAGTTGTAGGCCAGTCGGTGATTGCTGTGCGGATCGATCAGTTCCAGACTGCTGCCTCCGCCGTTGGCCCAGTGGCCCCATCGTCCTCCGGTTTCATACCTCACCTCGTCCACGATCACGTGGGTCCTGTTGGTGGTAAAGCCGCCGCTGCCGTTGGACTTGATGACGACATCCGGCTTTGCGAGTGCCAGTCGACCGGGATGAGGCAGCTTGCCGGTGTAATCACCGAGCGTGTTTGCAGCGCTGAGATTATCATAGTGAGCAATGAGATTGGCCCGGTTGCGGGCCACCACTAGGTAATGCCCCGCGCCAATCACCGTTCCAGCCGGTAGGGTGAAGCGGATCCCGGTGGTGAAGCGCCAGTCAGACAGATCCACCGGAGATGCCCCGCGGTTGAAGAGTTCGACATACTCATCGTCGGAGTTTCCGGAGATCGGCTTGTACATGATCTCGTTGATGACCACGTCGCTCAACTGAATGTCGCTGTTGGGGGCCGCCGGGGTGCGGACCTGAAGTGGATAAAACTCCGAGGCACCGTCCGGCCATCGGCCGGAGGGAACACCCATCGCTTGGGCTTCATAGGTCACCGCATCCAGGATCGCGGAGTGATCTGCAGCCCAGAGCTCCAGGGTTCCACCCGCTGCAGGAATTCCAAAGCCCATCTCAACCTCGTCAAAACTCACAAACCCTCGAGCAGGGATCATGGTTCCGGCTGGGATCACGAAGCGGTTTGTGCCGGTGACGTCCACCATCTCAGTGCCGGACAGATCCAGCGCCGAGGTGCTCGGATTGAAGAGCTCCACATAGTCGCGCAGCGGCGGATCGGTGTGGGCGAGGAATTCATTGATCTGAACCGCACGCGCCGATCGAGCATGATAGGTGTCATAGCCCTCGGGAGACCCGCCAACCCAATCGCTCCGGGCCCAGGCCCGGGGATCCGCCTCGCCGTAGCTCGGATGAGAAAGCACGATGGAATGTCCCTCCCCGTTGGCTCCCACCGGCCAGGGAGGGGAGATCTCGTAGGGGATTTCGAGTAGTATCGAGCTCATCGCGTCCATCAGCTGAATCAACCCGGGCGTCTTAGCGGTCACCGTTCGGAGCGATCCGTTGTACGGGCCCATAGCGTTGGCAACTCCATACACCGTTTGGAGCGCTTGCGGCGATGCCGCGACCACGAGAAAACCGCCACCCGGAAGAGTCGTATTGGCGGGGAAGGTGTAGGCCACGGATCCGGCTAAACGGTAGCCGCTCAAGTCTTCGAAATACGGGTTCGTGTTGTAGATCTCGACGAACTCGGCGTCGAGTCCATCCTGACGCGGCGCGGGCTGATAGAGAAGTTCGGAGATCACTAGTCCCGTCTTGCGTGTGCATGGGCCGAGAGGTTCGGAAGGACGGACGAAGGGGGAGGACGACGGGTTCTGTACTGTCCTGAAGTCGCGAAATTCTGCTGTCGCCGTGGCGTTGGTGCTGTGGCCCTGCACCGCCAACCCGACGAACACTGTGCTCACTCCGATCGATGCCTGGCCCAGAGGCATCCAGGAGACGCTGTCATAGCTGACAAAACCGCTGAGCAGGAAACCCGACCGCTTCAGTCGGAGCCAGGTGGCCGGAGCGTTCGCTGGAATCGAACCGACTGAGCTGGTCAGCCCGTTTGCAACGCCTCTGGATTCAAAAAAACATCCCGCCAAGCCCGATGAAGTGAACACAGCGCTGAACCTGCTTCCCGGATCCAAGGTCTCCCGCGCCATCAATCCCGCGCGCGACCAGAGATCCACCGCTCGCCATGAATTCACACGTACCGCCAGATCGAAATCCCCTGACTGCTGCTGCTGATACGCAAATTGAAACTGGTCCGCCTTTCCCGCGAGAGTTGCTCCGCCGCCGGTGACGTCCCAACCCCCCGGCACTTTCACCACGACGCCTGAAGGAATCGAGTTACCGACGTCGATCGGATTGAGCTCGCGCGCAACAAACTGAACTCTCGTGTTTGCGAGGATGACATTGGGCTTCGTGGCGAGATCTTTTACGTCGTTTACGGTCAAGTCGTAGGAGGCACCCTCGACCAGGGGAATCGTGTGGAGCATCACCGTCTGAGGGTCGATTGGATCGACTGAGAGAATGGGAGAGCCAGCGCTCAGCGCAAAATGCGCAGGATCTAATGCAGAAGCCGTCTGGAGCGCCTCGGAGAAAGTGACGAGGACATTGCTGAGAGTGGAGCTGATCACATGAGTGACCAAAGGTGGGACGGTGTCCGCAAGCACGGTCAAGCTTACGTCCTTGCTGACCGTTGAACCCACTGACGTAGTAAGCACGCAGTGGTAGACTTGGCCGTTGTTCTCGGCCACGCGGACCGCTGGGATGACATAGACGGACTTGTCGGCATTTGCGTCGCTCAGATCGACGCCGTTCACTTGCCACCGATACGAGACTTCGCTTTGATTCGTACTCAACACCGAGATGGCGGCCTGGCGACCCTCCAGAAGGGTGAGATTGGTAGACTGAGAGTAAATAGCAGGCGCGGCCGCCACGCCTCGATATGGAATCAGCCTGGTTCCAGACACGCTGTTCGTGATGGGTTCCTCAAAAATTCCGCTGGGCAGCTGCCATCGCACCGAGAGAGCGTCTCCACCTCCCGCCTCCTTGTGGAGAACTTCGACATAGTAACGTCGACCTGCCTCCATCGGTATCTCGGTCGACTGCTGGTGCGCCTCGGCATCCCACTGCCGGAAACCGGTCGCCCCATCCACCCAAGCGATTTTGCTGAGGTGAGCTGGATCCTCATCCTGGCTCAGGAACAGAGCCGAGGCATCATCGCTTGCGATCCAGAACTGATACGTGCCCGTGGCGGGTGGAACCACAAAACCTCTAAGCCGCTGCCCGTATCCATCCAGGAAATTCACCTCAGTCTCAATGGCCTGCCTAACCTTAGTATAACTGAGGGTCGGCGCGGATGGCCAATTGGGGTTTAAGCTCGAATTGGTCAATCCGTTCAAGCTGCCATCCTTGGTGCTCAGGCCGGTCCACAGTTCTCGGAAAATGCCAAATGTCTGCGCACCGACAGGAAGTGTCATGGCGAGGATTGCCAGAAGGACCGAAGCGAGGAGGCAACGCGCGCTTAATCTGAGACGCGGAAAGAGATAGGAGTACATGGGAGTGTGAGGTTCTTTCAGAATAGCGAAGGGTTTTAGCAGGCCAGGCAAAGAAACGGTTAACAAGGGTTGCAAGTCTCACTAACGTAGCACAACCGGAGCGGGTCAGGCGTGAAACTATCGTGACAAAACAGTCATCTGAATCGTCGCCTTGCTCACAAAGAAATGGGAAGCCGCGTCAGGTTGCCGCAAAGATGCGGGAGTGGTACCTCGGTTTTTGCGATATTGCTGAGATTTTTGAGAGGCGGGGTCTTCGACATGGCTCTGCACGGCACGCGGATCACTCCTCGAACGTATGAGTGTGACCCTTGGCGATCATCGATGACATCGATGAGAATCTGTTGACCCACCAAGACTCCGAACGCAGGGTTTACCGGCATCCAGTGCAGTCCTCCTAGTGCTAAAATATTCGAACGAAACTTGATCCTCATGATGAATCAACCCAGTTCAATCAGATTGCTCGTGTTCCTTGCCGCGTCGGCGATCTTGAGCTGCGGCCGACTAGTGGCTTCGGATGGGATTCAAACCGCGGGTGACGTCCTGCAGTTCGTTTTGCCTGCCACGGCTGCGGGTTTCACGCCGTCCC
>JAYTTC010000497.1:0-4853 GCA_043745255.1 Verrucomicrobiales bacterium | reverse complement strand
GAGTCTCATCGTGGATCCTTGGGGAGAAGTGGTCGCTGAGGCTGGGGAAGGGGAAGGTATAGTTCAAGCGGCATTGGATCATCAGAAATTGATTCAGTGGCGACGCGATTTCCCAGCCCTGGCAGATCGCAAATCCATCTAACCCTCTTGCGACTCCATGGCCATCGTCACTGTGACCTACCTACAGATGTTCTCACCCGAAGAGGTGAACGGGCGGCCCTGCCCAGACCCGCGATTTCAGGTGTTAGAAGCCACGGTGAAACAGTGGGAGTTCAATCGTTTTCTTTACAGTTTAGTAGGAAGCCGCTGGGCATGGGTGGACAAGTTGAGCTGGAGCGAGGGCGAGTGGATCGATTACGTCGAGAGTGATTCGCTTAGAACGTACGTGGCGTACTATGACGGCTCGCCTGCGGGCTATTTCGAGTTGCGACATGACCGATTGAATGACGTGGAGATCACTTACTTCGGGCTGGCCCCAAAGTTCATTGGCCGAGGTCTAGGGGGCTATCTCCTGACGGTCGCGTTGAAGCAGGCCTGGGCCCTGAATCCACACAGAGTTTGGGTTCACACGTGCAGCCGGGATCACGCCTCCGCCCTTCCAAACTATCAGGCGCGGGGATTCAAGATCTACCAGGAGGAATACGTGCCGGTTTGAAGGACCGCGAGCCCAGAACGTCAGGCCATCTTGATAAAACGGTCGACCTTCTCCTTTACCTCAAATCCAAGGTCGCCAGTGAAAATATTCCCCCGCCCCTGCTCCTCGGAGAGCGACTCCATCGAGAGGGTCGCCAACTCGATCGTCCCAGCAATGTGGGCCACGGCATAAAAGCGTCCACGAAATCCAAGTACTCGGTATCCCAGATAGTCTTCCTCGACTAACTGCGGCTCCTCGGGTGCCTCTTGAGGATGCCGAGATTCTGCGACGGGCCGGGCAGACAAGGAACGGTCGAGGGAACCGAAAACATCGCTCCGGATTGACAGAGCCGGAGTCACCGCCCTCAGCAGCATCTGACGAACCGAGGGCCACTCGGCAAACTGATGGTTGAACTGACTGAAGGACGCGAATACGCCTCGCGCAACCGGCGACTGCAGCATCGATTCTCCGAGCACTCGCGCTGTCCAATCCAAGGCGACCCAGGGGGCGGCAACCCACAGCCGAGAGGTGTCCGTCTGCTCCGGAGACCGGACGCCGGGCAAGGCACGAAGAAGATATTTTCGTGCTCCGGCGACATCCCCGGCCTCCCAACATTGTCGAAACTCGCCCAGTGAACGTCTCACGAATTCGGACACCCCCGATTCGGAAGTTAGCTCCCATGAGGAACCCAGAGCAAGAGAGGCGGGGGCCGGCTCATAACCCAACTGGCGCATCCACTCGGCGGCCGGGCCGCCAAACGAACGCAGCGCCTCGTCATCGAAAAGCTCCTGCCATTCGCCCACCTTGCCTCGGCGAGCGATCTGGAACCTTTCACCGGTCTCCGACTCGGCCTTTTCCATTGCCGCTTTGGTTCGGTCGAAGGTGGAGTTTTTAACAGCCCGTTGGATCGACTCAGCGGAGCGCTCCACTCCAACGAAACGCAGAATGTCTTTCACCATCTCCTGAGGACGCAATCGCGAGTCCTCAAATCGCAGGCATTTCACCGACGTCAGGGTATCCAACCCAAGCCACATCGCATGCCAGACCGCCCAAGTCTCGGTGGGAGGAAGGTCGAACATCTCAGGGAAATGGTCAGGCCATCGATCCGGTCGATGCAGATATTCCAGCCATCCCAGGTGAGAATAGTTGCGCAGATACAGCGATCGAATGGCGTCACGGGGATCGCGAACGAAGAGGATCACGGGCCTTTCGATGTGACGGGCAAAGTCTAAGCGATGCTCCCAGAGCACTTCCAGTCCTGCCTGAAGATGGAACGAGTTCCTCACATGAAGCGCCGGGAGAAAGTAGCGCATGTGCGACACCCCTTCCGCTACGATTTCCTCGGCCCCGTCCGCGTCGGGAAGTGTCCGCCAAAACCCATTCGGATAGCGACGGGGCTCCTCGTGTGTCGTGCGGATTCCCAGTTCCATCAACACGCTCACCACCCAGCTCAGACCGGAGGAGAACGGGGCGGAGATCAGGTTGAATCGCTTCATCCCCTCAGCGGTCGCATCGCCGTGCCGTCCAGGCACGGGTCTTGTAGGGCACGACCACCTCGGGAAGCGGATCAATCAGCTGCGCGATGGCCTGAATCAGCCTCTCGAATCGTGCCGGACCGGCCTGCGCCTGAATGTCATTCACCGAGCGCCACGCGCCAAGATATCGCTCCTGCGACATCACGATCTGATGTCGGGCCTCCATGAAAAGAACGTCCTCGAAGCGGCCAGTGGCAGTCAGTTCTACCGCCCAATCCTTGGTGTTCTTTTCATGTCCAGAGGAGACACGCTTTAGCTCAGGGACGCATTCGCTCACCAGTGCGTCTATCCTTTGATGCAGCGGACTTGATTCGATATCGCGCGGATTCCAGAGCACGGTAAGAAAGCCGCCAGGTTTGATGACGCGATGAAATTCTGCCAGGCCCTCGGGCTGTTTAACCCAATGAAAAGACGAGGCCATGGTCAGCCAGTGAACTCCAGCGTCAGAAAGACCGGTTTGTTCGCCGTTGCCCTTGTGCCATGCCACGCCGCAGTCCCCGGTGTAGGCTTGACCTTGTTCGCGCATGGCATCGCACGGCTCGACAGCACAAACATCCAGCCCCTCCCCGGCGAGCATCTTGGTCCAGAGGCCGGTGCCTGCACCGACATCTGCCACCCGAACGCCCGGTTCGTGCGCCCCCACGTAACCCGTCAGCGCGCGCAACACTCTCGAGGAGTAGTCGGGACGATTCTTTGCGTAACTCTCGGCAAGAGTCGAGAAGTCACCCGGTTTTACGATCGTAGCGATAGGCATAGGTGAAGGTCTTGAGTTATGGCAATCGAGCTTTTGTCTGGAGTGCCGCAAAAATCTTATCGACCAATCGATGCACTTCGGACACCGGCCCTTCGTTGGTCAGGATCAGATCGGGAGAATCAGGCTCGTCGTAGGAGACATGGACTCCCACTACGTGCTGAGCCTCGCCTCGTTCAGCCCTGCTGTACAATCCGCGAGCATCCCGTTTGCGGAGCAGCTGCATGCGGACCTGCAATAGCGCTTCAAAATAGTTTGGCTGGTGAGCGCGGTTCCAGGCATACACCTCCTTGAACAGCGACATGGTGGGTGCCACCACGGTAAAGCCTTGTTCCGCGATCAGTTTGGCGAATCGACAGATGCGCATAGCATTCGTCAAACGACTCTCGCGATCGTGTCCCACATGAGCGTCCGCGATCGCTTGGCGTACCTCATCACCATCCAGCAGAACGGCCGGACAACCCGATTCCCGAAGCCGTTCTGCCAAAAGTCGGCCGACGGTACTTTTCCCCGCACCACTGAGGCCTGTAATCCAGACCACGCGAGCAGGAGCACCGGAGACACCGACGTTCTCCGGCGATGGAGCGTCCCTGTTTTGCCTAGTTTTCTCCGAAATAGTTTTCATTCATAGACCTGCCACTCGACGCCTCCCCCTTCTCACGCCGCCTCCTCCCATCGCCAGTCATGACGCCAGGGCATGATCTCACCGAGCCGCTCCTCATACACCGCCAGATCTTCGTCCGAGTCCACCTCACACCAATGGCCCTCGATGCCCACCGCTTGGATGGTTACGCGATCGGACAGGAGCCGCCCCAACAGCCCGGTCATATCCAGGGCATCGCGTTGCGGTTGAGGAAGCGTCTGTAAAAACTCGAACACTCGATTCCAACCCACTGCGGTGGTTTTCAGAAGCCCCATGTATTGGCCTTCGATCTCACTCATCGATGAGGCCCGACGGCCGATTTCCAACAACTGCCCATCGGGAGTGCAGCGGAAGGTTTCGGCGTCGCTCAATGGATTGTCGAACCGTTCGCTCCAAAGTTGTTTCCAAAGACGGTCGTAGGTCAGCGCGATCTCCCCCTTGGCTTCTGTCAGCGCCCGGACGGTGTCAGGGTGATAGAGAATATCGGCGTAAGAAATGATGCACTCCCCCCCCCGCAGCCAGGAGTCAGCGCAGAGCAGCGTGGAAACCATGTTGGTCTGTGCCCATCGCGGATTATCGAACACCTTATAACCGGGTCCCGCCAAGGCCTCCGCACGATATCCTCGAAGAACGGCGATCTCCTCGATGCCTGATTCTCTGAGGGCGCTCAGCTGCCAATCCAACAGAGTTTTGCCGGCGAGTTCCACCAGGCATTTAGGTTTGTGGGCCGTGAGCCCACGCATCCGAGAGCCGCGACCTGCAGCAAGAATCAAGGCACGCATGGAGGGAACGTGAATGGGGTTAATAGGTTGATGGTGTCGGCAAAAAGTGGATCGGATGGGTTGGGAAGAGGCTCCAGACCCAGCGCATGGCGGAGCAGGAGAACGTCCTCAGGATCGGTAGTCACATTTCGTTCGGGATGCCACTGCACGGCGGTCAGTGGTGCAAATCGATGCACGATTCCCTCAATCCAACCGTCCTCGGAGACCGCGGTGGAAAGAAGATCGGGAGCGAGCTCATCGAGTCGCACCCCCAAGCCATGGAATGAGTTGACTATCCGCTCGTGCATTCCTCCAAGAGTTGGCTCGAAGCGAACGCTGTGGCGAGTCGCGACATGGGCCTCTCGTGAACAAGCACTCACAGTTCCGCCGCTAAAATGTTGGATCATGTGCAGCCCGCGGCACACGCCGAAGACGGGCATCGCTCCCTCCAGAGCGAAGCGAAGAAGAGCGCTCTCTGTTGAATCGCGCGTGGGAGCCTCTCCCAGGTCATTCCCTCCGGTCAGAATCA
>JAYTTC010000496.1:0-4861 GCA_043745255.1 Verrucomicrobiales bacterium | reverse complement strand
CAAACTGCTGAGACAAACTTACCCGCGTGACCGGAACCGTAGCCTGAAGAAGGCATGGCATGAGGAGCAGGACTGCTAGCAGCCCTGGGAATCGAATGGCTCGAAATTGAAAATTAACGCTATCCACGCCTGACTGGATTAGACCAAGAGGTCTCGAAAATAGCGCGAACTGATTTCGGTGACAATTCCACCCTCTGTTCGAATACCTCCTTCTCCCTTTTCCGTCTGAGAATACGCGCTACACTCCAGCGGTCACATGATTCAAAATTCTCTCTATTCGGCCCTGCGAAGGGGTCTTTTTTTTACTCTGGCTGCTGCCATGGCAGCCCTCGCCTCCACTCAGGCTGCCGAAGAATCCTTCGGCGGGACAAAGTCCAGCGGGGCGAAGGTGGCCGAGGCCTCGAAGGACGCCGAGTTGGCCATGAAGAAATTTCAACTTGCGCCAGGCCTCCAGATGGAGCTCTGGGCCGCGGAACCGCTGGTGGCGAACATCGTTTCATTTAATTTCGATGATCAGGGCCACTGCTACGTCGTGGAGACTTTCCGACATTCCCAAGGGGTTACTGATATCCGAGGGCACATGGACTGGCTCGACGAGGAGCTAGCCTCGAAATCCGTGGAGGAGCGGGTGTCGATCATGAAGCGACACGAGGGCGCGCGGATCAAGGATTACGGGGTGCAGACCGATCGTGTGAGGAAGGTATGGGACTCGGCGGGCCTTGGGCATGCCGACAAGGCGACGGTCTTCAGCGAGGGATACAATGACATCGCGGACGGACTCGCGGCAGGAGTGCTCGCCTGGCGTGGCAGCGTCTATTTCACCGACATCCCACACCTCTGGAAACTTCAGGACCGGGACGGCGATGGTGTCGCTGAACAGAAGCAATCTCTATTGAATGGCTTTGGCGTGCGTGTGGGCTTCCTGGGCCACGATCTGCACGGCCTCATCGTCGGTCCGGATGGTCGGCTCTATTTCACCATTGGCGACCGCGGGGCCCATGTCGTGACCGCAGACGGCCGAACGGTTTCCAATCCTGAAACCGGTGCTTTTTATCGCTGCAATCTGGATGGCACCGGATTTGAGATCATGGCGTCCGGCCTTCGCAATCCGCAAGAGATCGCCTTCGACGACCTCGGCAATTGGTTCACGGGCGATAACAACTCCGATGGTGGAGATCCCGCGCGGTGGGTGTATCTGGTCGAGGGCGGCGACAGCGGATGGCGGATCGGTTATCAATTTATTGATTCCCCCAATTCGCGAGGACCCTGGATCGCGGAGAAGATGTGCCTGCCTCAGACCGAAGGGCAGCCTGCGTATATCATTCCTCCGGTGGCCAATATCGCCAATGGCCCCTCGGGCCTGGCCCACTATCCCGGCACCGGGCTCTCGGAGAAATATCGCGGCCGATTTTTCCTCTGCGATTTCACCGGAGGCAAGGGAAGCACCGTTCATTCATTCGGCCTGAAGCCCAAGGGCGCGGGCTTTGAGATGATCGAACGCGAGCGGTTGATTTCCGATCTACTCTGCACCGACGTGGAGGTCGGACCGGACGGCGGCGTGTATGTCTCCGACTGGGTGCAAGGCTGGGACAAGACCGGCAAGGGAAGGATCTATCGCGTGTTTGATCCCGCAAAGGTGCAGGATCCTCTCCGTCTCGAAACCCGCGATCTGATCGCGGCCGATCTTTCCAAACGCAGTGCGAACGATCTGGGAACTCTGCTCGCTCATCCCGATCAACGCGTTCGATTGCGCGCCCAATTCGCACTCGTGGAGCAGAGTTCAAACGGCGAGAGAACGCTGCGGCAGTCGGCCAGATCTAATACCAACTTGCTGGCGCGCATCCATGGAATTTGGGGTCTAGGACAACTATTCCGAGCCACCCAGAGCGCCGCGAAGAAGAAAGAGATCGCCTCGTTCTTCCTGCAATTGCTCAAAGATTCCGACACGGAGATTCGCGCGCAAGCGGCGAAAGCGCTGGGGGAGGCCGAGTGGAGGCCGGCCGCCGAATCACTCACCCGCTTGATCAGCGACCCTCAACCCCGCACCCGCTTCCTGGCGGCGATGGCGCTCGGGAAACTCAAGCAGCCTGGATCTGCCGCCACCTTCCTGAGTGTTGCCCGCTCCAATGACGATCAGAAAGATCCGTATCTGCGTCACGCCGCCGTGATGGGACTGGTCGGCGCAGCAGACGAGTCCGCGCTCGTTACCGCACAGAACGATTCGGTGACTGAGGTTCGTCGCGTGGCCTTGCTCGCGCTCCGGCGGATGAGCAGCCCTCAGGCCGCACTTTTCTTGAAAGACCCCGACCTCGATCTGGTAATCGAAGCCGCGCGTGCGATCAATGATCTCCCGATTCCTGCAGCCTTACCGGCGCTGGCCGTTCTCGACATTTCACAGAGCCGCTCTACTCCGCTGGGGCGTCGAGTGGTGAACGCTAATTTTCGTCTCGGTGCGCGCGAGAACGCAGATGCGCTGGTGAAGATCGCCACGGATTCCAAGACCCCGACCGCGATCCGAACCGAAGCTCTTCAATCTCTGGCGCAGTGGTCGCATCCTTCCGGACGCGACCCTGTCACCGGGCTGTGGCGGCCGCTGGCGGTTCGTCCTGTCGAGTTGGCCTCTGCGGCCGCCACCGGTCAGCTCGGATCCTTGCTCAAGGCCGCTGAGAGTTCGGTGCAGGTGGAGGCGGCGAAACTCGCAGCGCTCTGGGGAAGACAGGATCTAGGCGAATCCCTCTTCGCGCTCGTCGGCGATACTCAATCCGCCAGCCCTGCTCGTCGTGAGGCTCTCAATGCGTTGGCGACACTCAAAGATTCACATCTCGCTGAGGCGGTGGAGATCGCGGGAAGGGATGCTGACGAGACTCTTCGCAAGCAAGCCATCCGACTTCAGGGCGTTGGAGGTGGGAACCAGGCGGTACGTCAGCTGCAGGATCGTTTAGAAAAAGGTTCCCGTGGGGAGCAGCAGGCGGCCTTGGGTGCGCTCGCATCCCAGAAGGATCCCTCGGTGGATAGCGTGCTCAACGGCTGGTTGGATCGATTGATTGCTGGAACGGTCCCAGCAGAGATTCAGCTCGATTTGCTCGAAACGGCCGCCAAACGAGCCGACACCGGCCTCCTGGCGAAGCTCACGCAATTTGAGAAGGCTCGGAAGGGGGACGATTCCATTGGGCAATATCGCGAGTGTCTTCAAGGGGGCGATGCCGAAGCGGGTAAGAAAATCTTTCTCGAACGTGCGGATGTCGCGTGCGTGCGCTGTCACAAGGTGCGTGGCGAAGGAGGCGAAGTTGGCCCCGAGCTGACAGGAATTATCAGCCGCAATCCTCGCGAATACATTCTGGAATCTATCGTGGCGCCCAACCGGAAGATCGCGGCTGGGTTCGAGGCCGTGCTCCTGACCCTCAAGGACGGCACCGCGTATGCGGGACAGGTGAAGCGCGAGAACGACACGGAGATCGAAATCAATTCGCCGGAAGAAGGCATGCTCAAGCTTAGCAAGGCCAACATCGCCACCCGCGAGCAAGGCCAATCCGGAATGCCGGAAGAACTTCGTCAAATGTTGACCAAACAGGATCTGCGAAACTTGATCGAGTTCCTTGCCACTCTAAAGTAGAAAGAATCACTCTGAGCAGAGCAAAGCACCGGAGCGAATTTTTTTACCGCGGATAGCACGGTCGACGCTACATAAGACAGAAACCGCGCGAGGGCACGCGCGGTGCAGTTCTGTAGTGTGGGCCGTATCGGCCCATCCCCGTCCCCGGCCCATCTCTTCGAACCTGCGAGACTCCATTCTCACCCACTTTTAATCACTCCCCTGCTCCACTCACTCAGGGTCTCGTCCCGCAGTGGATCGAGAAACGGGCGAGGCCGGTCTAGGGTGTCGGCTCTTTTCAGGTCTTGGGTTTTCGGCCGACGCCCCAGATCAACCAAACGGCAAGAGCGACCAGCAGCACCAGCCACCAGAAATAACGCAACTCGCGGGCAGCCATTTCCACGAACACGTAGGCGCGGGGAAAGATCAAAACCAGAAGAACGACGATGGCGACCAGCACCCCGATCTGCAAACCTGCGCGGGCCCGGGGGGACATCATGGCGCTGCGGGTTTATCCGCCGAACCGAGCGGCAGAATGAGGGAAACGCCTCCGCTCGGATCGGCAGGCACCACCAACGGGGATTTTCCACTCCAACGTTCCACCATTTGCAGGCGAAGGAACGACGGTTGCTGACGCAGCGCTTCGCCGCGCACTTTGATCGCTTCCGCCTCGCCGCGCGCGCGGATCACCGCAGTCTCCGCCTCCACCTGGGTCTGCACTTGGGTGAAACGGGCCTGCGCTGCCTGTTGCTCCGCCACCATCTTCGCTTCGATGGCGCGTCCCAGCTCGGAGGAGAGTTCAAGATTCTTGATGACGATATCCTCCACCGTCAGAAGAGTGCCGATCTTCAATTTTGCCGCTGTGATCGCCTTCTGCTTGATCTCTTCGCGGTTCTTGACGATCTGCACCGCGGTCTGCATGGCTGTCACTTCTTTCAAGGCTTCTTGCACGCGGGGCGCGATCAGACTGTCGAAGGGATCTCCGGCAAACTCTTTGTAGATCTGCACCACGGATTGCTCCGGCACGCGGTAAAGAACGCACAGCTCCATGATGACCTGCTGAAGATCGGACGAGAAGCACTCGGCGCGCACGATCCGAGTTCGTTGTCGGATGTTCACCTCCACAATCGAAGTGACGAAAGGCGTCTTGAACCCGAAACCCTCGGGAAGGAACTGATCGGCGGCCTTTCCTAGAGTTACCTTGATGCCACGCGTCCCCGGCTCCACGACATAGGTCGTGGCGGAGCTGGCGAGAATCAGAACGAAAAC
>JAYTTC010000495.1:0-4862 GCA_043745255.1 Verrucomicrobiales bacterium | reverse complement strand
AAGCGGATGCTCATCCCTTCTTTGGTGATCAAGACCACTTCGTTCGTGCCGGTGGTTAGCTTAACTTCGATCAGCAGGTCCCCTGGCTCGATCGTGATAGCGATGATACCGCCCTTCCTGACGTTGCCAAAGTCGGTCAGGGCGGTCTTCTTCACCGTTCCTTTCTGAGTGGCGAAGAAGAGAAATCCTTCTTGCTGCCAGGTTTGATCCTCACCGCCGGGTCCTGCCTTGGATTGGATACGGATCAGCGCCGCGATGCTCTCGCCGTTCTTGAGCTCGAGCAAATTCGCGATGCTTCGTCCCTTGGCTGCACGACCCATGTCCGGAATCTCATGAACTCTCTCCACATACACGCGGCCGCTGTTGGTAAAGAACATCAGATAGTCATGCGTGCTCGCGGTGAAGAGGTGCTGGATGAAGTCTCCGTCGTCCCCTTCCGCGCCTGAGCCCTCGCGAGTGGTCATTCCGATGACCCCCTTTCCGCCGCGCCGCTGAGCTTTATAGGAGCTCACATTGGTCCGCTTGATCAGTCCATTGTGGGTGATGGTGATGATGACCCCTTCGTTTGCGATGAAGTCCTCAATCGCCATCTCGCCTTCGTCCGCCACCAGTTCGGTCAGTCGGGGAGTTGCGTGCTTGGCTTTAATTTCCTGCAGTTCGGCTTTGATGATTTCCAGCACCCGAGACTCGCGTGCGAGGATATCCAGCAGGTCTTTGATTCGCTCCAGCAGTGTGCCGTATTCGGCTTTGACCTTGTCAATTTCAAGTCCAGTGAGCTGGTACAGACGCAGTTCGAGGATGGCGTTTACCTGCGCCTCGCTGAACTCATACCGACCATTGGTCAGACGAGCCTCGCTGCGGATGAGAACTCCGAATTGCTCCACCTGGGCTCGAGTCCAATCGAACGCGAGCAGCTTGATCCTGGCTTCGTCCCGATTGGAGGAAGAGCGGATAATCCGGATGAACTCATCCAGGTTCGCCAGCGCGATCAGAAACGCTTCCATGGTTTCCGCTCGCTCTTCCGCCTTGCGCAGCTCGAAGCGTGTGCGGCGCAGCACCACTTCGCGTCGATGCTCGATGTAGCAGGCGATGATCTCCTTCAGATTCAGAATCTTCGGGCGGCCATGATCGATCGCGAGAGTGTTGACCGAGAAACTGTTTTCCAGCGAGGTCAGCTTATAGAGGTTGTTGATCACCACCTTGGCGATCGCATCCCGCTTCAGCTCGACCACCACGCGGGTATTCTCGTCCGACTCATCGCGAATGGCGCTGATTTCGGTCATCCCGGGGGTCTTCTCGTTGACCAGTTCCGCAATCCTGCTTACCAAGGTCGCACGGTTCACTCCGTAGGGAATTTCGGTGATTACCAACTGCTCTCGATTGCCCTTCAGCTGCTCCACGCCCACCCTGCCGCGCGCGCGCAGGCTGCCCTTGCCAGTGGTAAAGTAATCCTTGATCGGCTCAAGACCGCAGACGGTGCATCCGGTCGGGAAATCGGGTCCTTTGATGAACTTCATCAGCCCCGCGATGTTGATCTCAGGATTGTCGATCTGCGCGCAGATCCCGTCGATCACTTCGCCGAGATTGTGCGGAGGGATGTTGGTCGCCATGCCGACTGCGATGCCGGTGCCGCCGTTCACCAGTAGGTTGGGGAACGCCGCCGGGAACACTTTGGGCTCCGTAAGACGCTCGTCGTAGTTTGGAACGAAATCCACCGTGTCCCGATCCATGTCGGTCATCAGCGACTGCCCCAGATGGGTCAGACGTGCTTCGGTATAACGCATCGCTGCCGGAGGGTCACCCTCGACCGATCCGAAGTTCCCCTGCGGATCCACCAGCGGACTGCGCATCGCCCACGGCTGCGCCATGTGGACGAGGGTGGGATAGATGACCGCTTCGCCGTGCGGATGGTAGTTACCCGAAGTGTCGCCACAAATCTTTGCGCACTTCATATGCTTCCGTCCCGGGAAGAGCGAAAGCTCATGCATCGCGTAGAGGATGCGCCGCTGGGAGGGCTTGAGTCCGTCACGGACATCGGGGAGGGCGCGCGCTACAATCACCGACATCGAATAGTCGAGAAACGAGTTCTTGATCTCGTCGGCAACGTTGATCTTCGCGATCTTTTCGTTCTGCGCGAACATCGGAATACTGGCGCTCGGCGGTTCCGGCGGGTCTTGTGAATCAGGCATAATTATTTCAGGAAGAGAACCCAGCCTCCGGGCTTAGCTCGGATCCTGGGTGATCTCTAAAATGGGTCAGGTCAGATACGATTTGTTTCAAGCCTCGTCGCCAACCCTCGACGCCGAGTGTCGGTATTGGAGCGGGGATCAAAGTCTCGATGGGATCAAACGTCCAGGTTGCGCACGTTCAGGGCGTTGTCTTCGATGAATTGACGACGCGGTTCGACCTCGTCGCCCATAAGCTTGGTGAACATCTCCTCGGCCTCGATCGCATCCGTGAGATCGACTCGCAGGAGCTTGCGTTTCTCGGGATTCATGGTGGTTTCGAAGAGTTCTTTGGGATTCATTTCGCCCAGTCCCTTGAACCGTTTGACCTGAATGCCGCGCCGTCCGACTTCGATGACTCCCGCCAGGATCTCCGAGATGGAGAAAAGCGGCTTGACCTGCTGTCGCTCCCCTTCGCCTTCGATGAGCTCGAACAAAGGACGGTCCTGACCGGAGTAATGCTCCACGTCCAGGCCCTTACGCGCGAGATTTCCCAGGATCTCGGAAATTGATTTGCTCTCATGGAGCTCGGTACGGCGCGCGCGACGTGAGATCGTGCCACGTTCCTTCTCCAACCGCTCGGTGTCCCCTTCGCTTTCTCCAAACAGGCGGAGGTCGGGATTCTCTTCTCCGAAGGTCCGAAGCTCCTCCTCGGTGTGGAAATACTGCACGGTCTCGTCGTTTCCAGAACGCACCTTGACCAGATGCCGAGGGAGTTCGCCGGATCCGGGCTTGCGTCGTTCGACATAGTCGCCGAAATCGCCTCCGTGACGCTTGATCGCTCGAGCATATTTGTCGAGCGACTCGAGCAGTTCCAAGATTTCAGCAAGCTGTTTCTGGCTGAGCTCCTTGCCGTCGGCCAGGTTTTTCAATCGCACATCCTCGGTGCCGAGCTGAATCAGGATCTTGTTGAGTTGGACATCGTCTTCCACGTACTCCACGCGCTTCTTGCGTGAGATCTGGTAGAGCGGCGGCTGGGCGATGTAGATGAACCCCCGTTTGATGAGCTCGTTCATCTGGCGATAGAAGAAAGTTAACAGAAGGGTTCGGATGTGAGATCCGTCCACATCTGCGTCGGTCATGATGATGATCTTGTGATAGCGGAGCTTCTCGATGTTGAAGGAACCTTCCACCTCGCCACCCCCGATGCCAGTTCCTACGGCGGTGATCATGGTCCGGATTTCGTTGTTCTGGAGCACTTTGTCCAGTCGCGCTTTCTCCACGTTGATCAGCTTTCCGCGAATGGGAAGAATCGCCTGGAACTTACGGTCTCGGCCCTGCTTGGCGGAGCCGCCTGCAGAGTCACCTTCGACGATGTACAACTCGGTGTTCGCCGGATCACGATCGGAGCAATCGGCCAGTTTCCCGGGGAGCCCACCGCCGGTCATCGCGGTCTTGCGGACGGCTTCGCGCGCTCGGCGTGCGGCCTCGCGGGCTCGCGCGGCGGTCAGCCCCTTCTCGATGACTTTCTTGGCAACGGCAGGATTTCCGTCGAAGAAGTTCATCAAACGGTCGTAGGTCAAGGACGCCACGATCCCCTCGACCTCCTGCGTTACCAGCTTCACCTTGGTCTGCGACTCAAAGCTCGGGCTCGGATGCTTGATCGCGAGCACCGCTACGAGCCCCTCGCGAACGTCATCGCCCGTGATGTCGGGATCCTTCTCCTTCAGGACATTGTTCTGCTTGGCGTACTGGTTGATGGCTCGTGTCAGCGCGGTTCTGAATCCGGTGGAGTGCGTTCCGCCGTCCGGATTGGGAATAGCGTTGGTGTAGCAGAGGATTTGATCGGTATAGCTGTCGTTGTACTGCAGCACGCAGTCCACGATCATGTCCGCTTCCATGTCCATTCCCTCCTTGCCCTTATAGCTCACGGCACGCCTTCCGGTCAGAATGATGGCCTTCGGATGCAGGACCTCCTTGTTCTTTCCGAGTTGGCGGACGAACTCTTCAATTCCGTCGCGATAGTAAAACTTCTCCGCCTTGTTTTCCACCCGCTCGTCGGTGAGAGTGATCTCCACCCCCGGATTGAGGAACGCCAGCTCGCGTAGGCGGTTCGCCAACAGATCAAACTTGAACTCCGTGGTGATGGTGAAAATTTCGGCATCCGGCTTGAAAGTGATCAGAGTGCCGGTGGACTTGGTCTTACCAATCACCTCAAGCTTCTTCATCGTCTTGCCGCGCTCGAACTGCATGTGATGCACCAGCCCTCCGCGGTAAACTTCCACCTCAAACCACTCGGAGAGCGCGTTGACGCATTTAGCACCGACTCCGTGCAGTCCGCCCGAGTACTTGTAAGCTCCCTGGCCGAACTTGCCGCCGGCATGCAGATTGGTCAACACCAGTTCCACTGCCGGGATGTTGAACTTGGGATGGATATCCACCGGGATGCCGCGTCCGTCGTCCTGCAGGCTCACCGAGCCATCCACGTGGATCGTGACCTGAATGTGATTGCAGAAGCCGGCGAGATGCTCGTCGATCGAGTTATCCAGAACCTCAAACACACAGTGATGCAGCCCCCGCTCATCCGTGTGCCCGATGTACATTCCAGGCCGTTTGCGAACCGCATCCAAGCCCTCCAGCTTGTCGATCTGCGCTGCGTTGTAATCGTCTCCGCCCTTGGCGCTGGCGGACCGTTCC
>JAYTTC010000494.1:0-4863 GCA_043745255.1 Verrucomicrobiales bacterium | reverse complement strand
CCCGATCACATCGACGCGGCCAAGTACGAGTTGGGGAAGAATTTGATTACCGGTCGGATCACCCCTACCTCTCAGGCGACCAATCGTTCGTCCCAGGCCCTGCGATTCAAGGAGCTTCAGGAGAAACTTCCCAAGAGGGTACAATCTTCGGTCAACCTGGCGGCGCTCTCGGGTAAACTGTCTCCCGAGAATCAAGAAGGCTTGGAATACTATCTTCTCATCCGCTATAAAGTTAAGTGATCTCTGCTTACACCATGAAACTGAATGCTTCGAACTCACTCGGTCTGATCTCCGTCTTGACGCTTGGCGGCGCCTCTTTTGCCGGCGCCCAGTCCGCCTGGCTTCCCCAGGAGAAAGAATTCATTGTTACTCCCAGCTATGTCTTCCAGAAATTTGATGAATTCTGGCTAGGCACCACGAAGGTGAATCCACCGTGGGGCTCTGCGATCAAACAGCATACCGTCAGCGTCGGACTCGAGTACGGCATTTCTAAGAATTTTGCAGCTGACCTGACCTTCGGATACACCCGCTCGGTGGCCAAGTTTGCGGGCGAAACTCTCGACGGCATGATGGACACCACGGCCGGGATTCGGTATCGGGTCTTGGATGAGAATGAAGTGAAATGCCCCTTCGCTCCGACGATCAGCCTGCGTGTTGGCGGCATTCTGGCGGGATCCTACAAGACCTCCACCATTCTGCCCCATTCTCCGGGTGACGGGGCCTCGGGTTTCGAAACTTCGATGCTCTTTGGAAAAGCGATCGGCCAGACCGGGTTCGGATTGTTTGGGGATGTCGGCTATCGGAATCGCGCCGAGGGAGTGCCGGATGACGCATTCTTTTCCTTTGGCGTCTACAAGCAGTTTTTCCAAAAGATCACCCTGAGCTTCGCGTATCGTGATGTGCAAGCGCTGAGCGGCATCGATATCAGCGATCCAGCGTTCGCCGGGCGATTCACCCTCACGAAGGAAAACAAGAAATCTCTGGAGGCAGGGATCGGGTTCACCGACAAACATAATTTTCATTACCAGGTTTTTGGTGCCATGGTGATCGATGGGCGAAATACGGGCGAGTCCACCGTGATGGGCACGTCTGCGAGTTTCACTTTCTAAGTCGAGTTCTATGGCTTGATTTCCGCCCTCTGCGCCGAAGCTCGGCCGGAGGGCGGATGCGTTTTCGGGAAAGACTTCCACTACACAAATTTTCAGCCTAGAACTACCGGCGCGATGGATCCGCTCTCAAAACAGTGCGCTCCGAAAACAACGGGTTCTGAGTTGGAGTTCCTGGCGCTCCCTGCGAAACACTTTCTTCGTCGAACGCTCATCCTGATTCCTGCGCTCAACGAAGCCTCGGTCATCTCACAGACGGTGCAGGAGTGGCGGGAACTCGGCGTTTGGGGTGTTCGAGTGGTGGACAACGGATCCGTGGATACCACCGCTGCGCTGGCCTCGCAGGCGGGGGCGGATGTGGTGTCGGAGCCGCGTCGAGGCTATGGCGCGGCGTGCTGGTCGGGATTGCTTAGAATTCCTAGCGGAGTGGAGTGGATTTTATTCAGCTCTGCCGATGGCAGTGATCGGTTCCAAATTTCCGAGCTCGGAGTCTGGCAGTCGGCCATCGACGAGGGGGCCGATTTGGTGCTCGGCAATCGCTGTCTCTATCCCGGGGCTCGGGCCAGTCTGAAAACGACTCAACGCCTGGGCAGTTGGCTGGCGGGGTTGATCCTGCGTTTTGGCTGGCGGGTTCGCTTTGAGGACATGGGATCCCGTCGCGCGATTCGGGTTGCGGCTTATCGTAGCCTCGGTCTGAAAGATCGTGCGTTCGGCTGGAACGTCGAGATGCAGATTCGTGCGGCCGAACTGGGAGTTCGCTTCGCGGAAGTTCCCGTCCCCTATTTTCCGCGCCGCGGCGGCGTTTCAAAAATTTCCGGCAGCTGGATGGGTTCATTCAAAGCGTCTTGGGGGATTCTCTCCACTCTGTTCAAGCTATGGATCACAAAGCCTTTTCGCCGCTAAGCGTCCGACCCGCTCCATGGCCCCGTCTCCAGCGATGTCTGTGGCTGATCGCGCTGCTCTTTGGATCTCCGGCTCTCAGTCCGGCTGCGGAGGTTCGTCCGAACATCCTTTTCATCTTTTCGGATGACCACGCCGCTCAATCCATCAGCTGCTACGGGAGTCGCATCAACCAGACCCCTCAGATTGATCGCTTGGCCGCCGAGGGGATGCGGTTCACCCATTGCTTCGCGGTGAATTCCATCTGCAGCCCGAGTCGGGCCGCGATCCTCACGGGAAAATATCACCATCTGAACGGCGTCCCGGTGTTCAATCGATTCGACGGCAGCCAGCCGCACGTGGCGAAGCTGCTTCAATCAGCCGGCTACCAGACCGCGCTCATCGGGAAATGGCATCTCTTCAGCGATCCCACCGGCTTCGACTACTGGAACATTCTCCCGGGGCAGGGGGAGTATCACAATCCGATGATGATTGAGAATGGGCACACGAATCGACTCACCGGATACGTGACCGATCTGATTACCGACCAATCGATCGACTTTCTGAAACGTCGAGACGTCTCGAAACCATTTCTTTTGTTCACCCACCACAAAGCAGTTCATCGCCCTTGGCAACCTGACGCCGCTCACGCTTCGATGTACGAGGCGGATTTGATCCCCGAGCCTGCCACCTTCCTGGATAATTACGTGGGCCGCACGGCCGCCGCAACCCAAGCCACCCTGCGGATTAGCCAGCATCTCACATCGAATGATCTGAAAGAGGAACCTCCGGACGGCTTGTCGGGACTTGGGCGACAGCGTTGGAATTATCAGCACTACATCAAAGATTACCTGCGCTGCGTCGCGTCAATGGACGACAACATAGGACGACTTCTCAACTATTTGGATGCGTCCGGCTTGGCCACCAATACCGTGGTCATTTACGCCTCAGACCAGGGTTTCTTTCTGGGGGAACACGGATGGTTCGATAAGCGTTTCATGTATGAGGAGTCGATTCGTATGCCTCTCCTAATCCGTTATCCGGGTCGAGTTGCCGCCGGTGGCGTGAGCACCAACATGCTCCTGAACATTGATCTCGCACCGACGTTTCTTGATCTGGCAGGCATCAAAACCCCTTCGGATATGCAGGGACGAAGCATCCTGCCGATCCTCAAAGGATCGGCCCCTGCCGATTGGCGGGAGTCGATGTATTATCGATACTACCACTATCCAGGGGATCACAATGTTCAGCCCCATTTCGGAGTGCGAACGCATCGGTTCAAGCTGATCTATTTCGAGAACCTGGAGGCCTGGGAGCTCTACGATTTAGAGCGGGATCCTCTCGAGATGGAGAACCGGGCTTCCGATCCGCAATTCGCAGGTATCAAACGCACACTCCAGCATGAGCTCGCTCGGCTGCGTCGCGAGTTTCGCGATGAGGTGGTGCGAAGTCCCCGATTGGAGATGTTCGTGAGCGACGGAGTTTTGTCCACTGGCACCCACGAGCCGCCGCTGAAGTTGAGTGCACCGTTCGGCGCCATCGTAGACCGAGCCAAAAATGTCTTCGTGGTCGATATGCTTGGAAATCGCGTATTGAAACGAGATTCCGCCGGTGGCTTCACGGTTCTTGCCGGCGATGGCACCCAGGGCGACGCTGGCGATGGCGGTCCGGCTCAAGCATCCCGTTTGAATGGGCCGCACTCGATTGCCCTCGCGCCCAACGGGGATCTCTACATTGCCGATAGCTGGAACCATCGCGTTCGGATGATCGAGGCTCGCACGAGCACTATTCGGACTGTCGCAGGGACGGGAGTCGCGGGGTTCTCGGGGGACGGAGGCCCGGCGATCCACGCTCAGTTCAATGGGGTCTACGGCATCAGTCTGGATGCTGCCGCTCGCCATCTGTATGTGACCGACCTTGAGAACCGTCGCATTCGAAAAGTGGATTTGACGACCGGAATCGTCCAAACCGTGGCCGGCAACGGGGGGCGAGGTGTTCCAAGGGACGGAGCACCCGCGTCCCAGTCTCCTTTGGTGGATCCGCGCTCGGTGACGGTGGACCGCCAGGGGAATGTTTATATCTTGGAGAGGAGTGGAAACGCGCTTCGAGTGGTGGAGCGCGCCGGAACGATCCGGACTGTGGCCGGTACAGGAGAGGAGGGAGCATCGGGAGATGGAGGGGACGGCCGGGCGGCCCGATTGAAAGGACCGAAAGATGTTTGCGTGGATCTGGATGACTCGGTGTTGATCGCTGACACCGAGAATCACGTCATTCGCCGATATGATCCGCGTACTCGAAAGATTACTCGGGTCGCCGGCACTGGCGTTCGTGGCGCCGATGGCACCGACGGACCTCCGCAATTCACCGACTTGAACCAACCTCATGGCGTGTCTGTCGGAGCGGAAGGGGAGCTTTACGTGAGTGACAGCAGCAATCGTCGAGTGCTCCGACTGGTTCGCGATATCAGCTCCTTGCGAGTCGCACGAGAGTCCGTCGCGTCTGAGCCGCCACCACGATTGCCCCCCAAGATTGGGCTTTAGGAGGCGGCTGGGGACCTTACACACCAGTTGGGCGAGGGGTGTCCGGGAGAATCTGTTCCCAGTTCGCCTATTTGAAGAGGTGGGGCGGGGATGGGCCGATACGGCCCACACTACAGAACTGCAGCTCGTCTTCTGTAGTGTCGTCCGTATCGGACGATCGGGACGGGGGATGGGCCGATACGGCCCACACTACAGAACTACAGTCCGTCTTCTGTAGTGTCGTCCGTATCGGACGATCGGGCGGGGGATGGGCCGATACGGCCCACGCTAGTGCGTCTGTGATGCAAATGAAACTAACAGGTGAAAGTCCTAGTCCGGCGAAGACGTATCGTCGGGTA
>JAYTTC010000493.1:0-4872 GCA_043745255.1 Verrucomicrobiales bacterium | reverse complement strand
CCACACTCCCCACCGAGTTAAAGCCGATCTGGAAGCGACCGGTGGGCACCGGTTTCTCCGCCCCCGTGGTGGCGGGCGAAGTACTCATCTATCTCGATGAGCAGGGCGGACGGGAAACCGCCCACGCGCTGGCTCCCTCCACCGGGGTGGAGCTCTGGAAGGTCGCCTTCGCGGACGCCTTTTCCGACGAGTGGGGCGTGGGGCCTCGGAGCACTCCAGTGATGGATGGAGATCGCGTTTATGTTCAGTCGTGCAAGGGAGAGTTTCGATGCCTTTCAATGAAGGACGGCCAGGTGCGATGGGGAACTGACTTCGAGAAAAACTTCGGCGTGATCTTCGTCGGAACCAAAGTCAACGAAGGGGCTGCGATTCGTCGGGGAAATAACGGCTCCGCCTTGATTGATGAGTCTCATCTCATCGTCCCGGTGGGGAGCACCAACGGTGCAAGCATCGTGTGTTTCGACAAGCTGACCGGTGCGGTGCTATGGAAATCCTTGAACGATGAATCAGCCTACGCGTCGCCCATCCTCGCCACACTCGCAGGGTTGAAGCAGATCGTCGCTTTCACCGCCGACGCTCTCGTGGGTTTGGATCGAGCGGACGGTCATCTTCTTTGGCGCGTTCCGATCCGGACAGATGCCAAACGGCATGCCCTTTCGCCGGTGATCCTCAGCGGAGATCGAGTGGTGGTGGCCTCCCATAGTTTTGGAATGATCTGCGTTCATGTGGCGAAGGACAGCGGGGGATTCAGCGCCTCCACCGCGTGGCACAATCGAGCGATGAAAGTAAATCTGTCCACTCCGGTTGCGGCGAGCGATTCACTGTTTGGTTTTGGAACGGGGCAGGACTATGTCTGTCTCGACTCTGCCACCGGTCAAGTTCGCTGGGCTCAACCTGGATTTGGTCGAGGTGTGAAGACCGACTACGC
This sequence comes from Verrucomicrobiales bacterium, assembly GCA_043745255.1. Lineage (GTDB taxonomy): Bacteria > Verrucomicrobiota > Verrucomicrobiia > Limisphaerales > UBA11320 > UBA11320. The sequence goes on along the minus strand of JAYTTC010000493.1, from coordinate 3,944 downwards.
GTCCTCAATTGTCGTCGGCGATACGCTTCTGGTGCTGAATGAAGCGGGACTGCTTTCATTGATCGCCGTGGATCCCTTGAAATACCGATCGCTCGGACAGGTTCAGGTGTGTGGAAAAACCTGGAGCTTCCCTGCCCTTGCCCATGGACGTTTGTATGTTCGTGATGGTCGGGATCTGCAGTGTTTTGATTTGAGCGCGCGCTAACAGCGCCGACACCGAGAACACCCTGGAACCCGTCGATCGCCCCGGCGGGCACCTTGCGGAACGACGCCGCACTCCGACGGCCTGCTGGGGCACGATTTCCCTCTTCTGTAGTGTCGTCCGTATCGGACGATCCGGACGGGGGATGGGCCGATACGGCCCACGCTACAGAACTACAGCTCGCGTGCCTTCGCACGCGGCACGATTTCCCTCTTCTGTAGTGTCGTCCGTATCGGACGATCGGGGCGGGGGGATGGGCCGATACGGCCCACGCTACAGAACTACAGCTCGCGTGCCTTCGCACGCGGCACGATTTCCCTCTTCTGTAGCGTCGTCCGTATCGGACGATCCGGACGGGGGATGGGCCGGTCTGCTAGTAATTCAGATTTCCACTTGCTTCGGCTTCGCACGGCGCGTATGAGGCTGCTCGTTCGTTGACGGCGGCACACTGGTGACGTTGCCGACGGACACAAGGTAACCAAAGGAGGTTTGCTTCGAGTAAAGCGTGTCATGGAACCGCTCTGCCCAGGCATCCCAACATCACATCAAGTCAACAGTATGAAAACCTATCTGTACGGCATCTGCTCCGCATTGTTGCTTCTGGCCATCCCGGCGCCAGGGGCTCTTGTCTTTAATGATCGCTTCGATTATCCGGATGGCCCTATCACGGACCCGCCCAGCTCTTCATGGACTTCACACGGCGGCACCGTCGGCCAGGTCAATATCTCGGACGGGGCGGTAGCTCTCACGCAGTCGGAATCCGAGGACGTCAACGCACCCTTGAGTGGCGGCCCCTACAACACCGGGAATTTATATGGGAGCCTGGTGGTGAACTTCATCGGACTGCCTGGAGGCGAGGGTGGATTCTTCCTCCATTTCAAGGACGCGGGAACGACCCAAAAGGCGAGAGTCTATGCCAGCACCAATGGCGCGGCGCACGGCTTCTTCCGACTCGGCATCGCCAACGGAAGCGGAACTCCAAATTACATCGCGGAGGATTTGAGCCCCACTACCTCGTATCGGGTGGTGGTCCGGTATCACGCTGCAGCGCCGACCCATTCCACGCTGTGGATTAATCCGGCCTCGGAGGAAACCACCACCCGACGTGCGACTGCGGCAGACACAGATCGCACAGCGAATGTCTCTGCAATTGCGCTCCGACAGTCCCTCGCCTCCGGAAACGGCATCGGAAACCTTTATGTCGACGATCTGATTGTGGGAACGGAGTTCGGTGATGTCGCGGGCGCGAACACACCGCCGACCCTCACCTCGTTTCCGGATCAGGATATCGGCGCCGACGAAATTGTGGGGCCGCTTCCCTTCAGTGTCTCGGATCAGCAAACCCCGGCAAGCGAGCTTCGGGTCAGTCTGGCCTCGTCAAATCCCGCATTGGTATCGTTGCAGGGCGTCTCGTTTCAGGGAATCGGCACCGACCGGACCCTGAGTCTTCGCCCCTCCCCCGGTGCCCAGGGCGTCACCACCCTCACACTCACGGTCAGCGACGGGGAGAAGTCTTCCGCGACTTCCTTCCAAGTGGTCGTCGGCAGGCCGAGCATCACTGGACCCGAGCGCGCAGAGCTCGCGATGAACCAAACACTTGATTCCCTCGCCTTCACAATCGAGGACCGTGAATCGATTCCCGAGCAAATGACGGTGACGGCAACCTCATCGAATCCCTCGCTCCTCCCCTCCACGGGACTTCACTGGTCAGGCTCTGGTGCGGTGCGACAGCTCCGACTCACCCCTGCAACCGATCAAACGGGCGTTAGCACGGTGGTGGTCCAGGTCAGTGATGGGAGTCTGTCCGTCTCCAATGTGGTCATCGTCACCGTCTATCCACCGCTGGGTGTGGTGTTGTCGGAGGACTTTGATCGGGTGGATGGTTCGCTGATCGATCCCCAAGGTCGATGGGCGATCCATGCGCCTGACACTGGAGCGGCTGCGAATGTCCTCGTGCACGCCGGCCAGCTGGTTCTCTCAGGGTCGAAAGTGGAAGACTTTCACGCTGCCCTTTCTGGCCAACCCCTCCAGCAAGATTCCGGCACGATCCTCTTTGCCGGAATGAAACTTCGTTTCACCACCCTGCCGTCGAGTGCGGGGGCCTTCTTCGCCCATTTCAAAGACGATCACAGCGGATTTCGGGGTCGCCTATACGCAGCGACGCGTGAAGCCTCCGCCGGACATTACCGCCTCGGGGTGGGATCCTCCTCGGGCGCTCCCGTTTACCTTCCGTTCGATCTCGCGCTCGGCGAGGACGTCCGAGTGGTGACAAAATACAACGTCACCACCGGAGAGACACATCTATGGGTGAACGCTGAGAATGATTCGGAGCCCGGAGTGATGGCCCTCGACACTCCGTCCCCTATCGATATCACCAACTGGTCGTTTCGTCAGGCCGACGGAATCGGCGGTATTGAGGTGGATGAGTTGCGCGTTGCCACACGTTTCATCGAGGCGCTTCCAGGAGGCTCCCCCGTTCGATTGGAGATTCGGCTCACCTCGTCAGGGATCACCTTGGAGTGGCCGTCGGTCGACACCGTCGTTCTCCAGCGGACGACCGCTTTAGGCGCATCCGGATGGCAGGAGGTTTCCACGCCATCGCAAGAGGTCGGAGGCCTGCGTCAGCTGAGTCAGCCGTTGGAACATCAAAACACGTTCTATCGCCTGATCCGGAAATAGACAGGTCAAACAAACGCTCCATCACTCTGCTAAAAACGGAGGGAGTGATGGAGCGTGATGGACTGAAAGAGAGGGTGAAGGGATTGCGAATAGGCAAGATTGGCGGGTTCGGACAAGTCCAATTGGGTTTCCTCAAAATCCGGCAGCCGGATTTTGAATTCTAGCAGGCCGACACCCAGAAAACCCCGAAACCAATCAACAGCCACAGGCGGGCATCCTGCCGAGCGACGTGCTAAGTCCTACGGCCTGCTAGACGCTACGCGTGAGTCCGACGCCGATTTTCAGAAGCTTTTGTGCATCCTCGTCGGAGCGCGCCTCAGCGTAAATACGAAGGATCGGCTCGGTTCCAGATCCCCTCAGCATCAGCCAGGATCCGTCCTTGGCGATAAACTTCACGCCGTCGTAAGACTTCATATCGGCGAGCCGAGATCCCAATAGCTTGGAAGGCGGATGCATGCGGCAGAACTCCATCAGCGCTGCGCGCTTCTCCAAAGGAAAATGTGTATCGATGCGGGCGTAACGATGGGGACCATAGCGTTTCTCCAATTGCGCGAGCAGTTTGGTGATGGGCTGACGTTCTGTGGCCAGAACTTCCAAGAGCATCAGGCCGGACAGGATTCCGTCGCGTTCTGGCACATGGCCAGGGAACGCAATGCCCCCGCTCTCCTCGGCGCCAAGGAGCACTCCACCTTTCAAGATCTCAGCGGCCACGTATTTGAATCCCACTGCGGTCTCGGTGCATTCGAGCCCATGATCCGCACAGATCTTTTCGACCATCGATGTTGCGGTCAGCGCTTTGACCATCCGGCCCTTCTCGGGACGATGTCGGATGAAGTGCTGTAACAGGAGACAGATGACCTGATGAGTCGAAAGCGCGTTGCCGCGGCCATCCATCGCTCCCACTCGATCTGCATCACCATCCGTCACCAAGCAGAGGTCGTGGGGATGCTTGCGAAGCCAGGCGGAGCTGGCGGTGTAGTTTTTGGGAATTGGTTCGGGGTTGATTCCGCCAAAGGAGGGATTGTAAGCCCCGTTCAGAGTGGTGACCTGACAGCGGGTGCCG
>JAYTTC010000492.1:0-4906 GCA_043745255.1 Verrucomicrobiales bacterium | reverse complement strand
GATAGGTGATAGGTGATAGGTGATAGGTGATAGGTGATAGGTGATAGGTGATAGGTGATAGGTGATAGGTGATAGGTGATAGGTGATTGAATCTCAGCAGTCCTCCGAGGCGCTCGCGAGTTTGGATCGGCCCCAGTGAGTTCCCGACCCGATCCCCCGGCGCCGGAGCCAGGATTGCGTTACTTTGCCTTGGTGATCTCCCTCCGCTTGGCAATGAGCCAGTCAGCCTTCCAGGCAATGGCGGAGGGACCGTTCTCCGAAAAGGATCATTTTGGAGAGGAGTTCAAACTTAACCGACCGAATCCAACGTTCGCAATGCGCGACGAAGCGCGGTTTGAGAGGACACTACACCGTTGCCTTGTATTTTAGCGGCTGGAAACATGCGGGGGAGAACTTGGAGGACGTGTTGAAAGAAAAAGGGGCGGAGTTGGAAGCGCCCATGCAGATGTGCGATGCGCTCTCCCGCAACACGAGCCCCGACTTCCAAAGCATTGTTTGTCATTGTCTGAGTTACGCGAGGAGGGAGTTCGTGCCCATCGCCAATGACTTTCCCCAGGAGTGTCGATACCTGCTCGATTCCCTGGGAAAGGTTTGCCAGGTGGACGCCCAAGCCAAAGATCTCAAACTCACCCCTGGAGAGCGGCTGCTTTCCCACCAAACCCACAGCCTACCCGTGCTCGAGAAGCTTAAAGCTTGGATGCAGGACCAACTCGACGGCCGAAAGGTCGAACCGAACTCCGGGTTGGGGGAAGCCATGGGCTACATGCTCAAGCACTGGCAGGCGCTGACATTATTCCTGAGGAAGGAGGGCGCTCCGCTGGACAATAATCTGCGAGCGAGCTCTCAAGATGGCCATCCTTCATCGCAAGAATAGTCTGAGTTACAAGACCGAGCGAGGAGCCAGAACCGGGGACCTATTCATGAGCTTGATCCAGACCTGTCGTCTCAACGGGATTAACCCGGCAGAGTATCTCCAGGCCATCGCCACCCACGCCGAAGCCGTCAAACTTTCTCCTCACTCCTGGCTCCCCTGGAACTACCCCAAACTCACCGAGGCCGAGGTCGCCGCTGCCAGGACCGTCGACACCCTCACGGGGAAGTAACGTGAGGGTAGAGAGGTGAGGCGAAAAAGCTGACGCTCCCAACGGAGCTCTGGTCAGCTTGAGGGATGTCGAACTGCTATTGTGAACACTCGATTGTGGGACTTCCTGCCGAAGGGCGACTTCTCAACGAGATCATTGTCCTCAGACTTTCCACTTTTTTTGATGGCCAAATCGGTCTCCATGGGCGACTGTTCGGCAACCTTAGCCCAACAACTCAAACGTCGTACCCTCATTCGTTGCGTCAAATCCTAGTATGAAGACCCCGACCCTTCTCCGCCTGTTCCTGTTCCTCCTCAGCGCCGCGCTCAGTCCACATCGCTCTCAAGCTGCTGCAGCGTCCGACGAGGGACTCGTCATCTCGGAATTTCTGGCGAACAACGCCACTGCAGTGAAGGACGACAATGGGAACGCCTCAGACTTTGTTGAGATCTACAATGGGTCGCCCAATACCATCAACCTCGGCACCTATTATCTCACCGATACTCAGGCGAACTTGAAGCAGTGGCAGTTTCCTTCGACCAATCTCTTTTCCGGACAGCATCTCCTGGTCTGGGCGTCAGGCACGAGCAAGCGGCTCCCAGGCCTACCGCTGCACGCCAATTTCAAGCTCAATGCCAACGGCGAAGAAATCTGGTTGGTTCGGTCCGATGCCTCTCTCGTCCATGGATATGTCTTCGGTCCGCAGGCTCTGAATCGCTCCTACGGGCTTGCCTCAGAAACGATCAGCTCAAGCACCCTCGTCGCCGCAGGGGTAGCCGCCAGGTACCTGGTACCTACCAACAACGTGAATAGCATCTCCAATGCAGTGGTGAACAACCGCTGGTTCACACCTGCATTCGACGACACTCAATGGACCCCCGGCGTTTCAGGCTTTGGGTTCGATACCAATCCGAGCTCCGTCTTTACCCCCTTCATTGGCACCGATGTGCTGACCACGATGCAAGGAGGAGTGAAAAAACAAGCCGACATTTACGTCCGCATTCCCTTCATCCTCACCGACCTCGCCTCGGTCTCAAACCCACTTCTGCAGATTCGTTACGACGACGGTTTTGTTGCTTACTTGAACGGAGTGGAGATCGCTCGTCGCGGCATCGATACCAACAAAGCCGCAGCCTACAACAGCCTCTCCCTCTCCTCTCGGAGCAACTCTCTGGTAATCATCCCGGAATTGATCTCCTCTCTGTACCTGGCCCCAAACCTGGTGTTGGGAAACAATGTTCTGGCGGTTCAGGGCGCCAACAAGTCGATCACCGACGGCGATCTCCTGTTGCTCCCAGAGATCGTCACCAGCCAGGTCCGCTATCTGAGCGGAACCAACAATGAACGCTATTTTACGCGACCCTCGCCGGGATCGCCGAACGGAGTCGGTTTCGACGGCGCGTCGGGAGAAGTGTTGTTCTCGGCGAGCAGCTCGACTTTCTTCGATAATTTCGAGCTCGTGCTCACGCCCAAGGATCCCACCGCTCTGAGCCAGATTCGCTACACGGTCAACAGCAGCGCACCGACCACCAACTCCATTTTGTATACCGGCCCCATTCAGATGACCAATAGCGCCGCGATACGGGCGAGGGTCTTCGAGACCGGCCTCCTTCCCGGGCCGATTCGCAGCGAGGGTTTCGTTAAACTCGCTCCAGCCCTGCAAACCACATCCTCTGATCTACCGCTCATCATCGTACATAGTTTCGGCGAATCGCCGCTCACCGATCAGGACGTGAAGCATCCAGCCTTCTTCTATATTTTCGAAACCAAGCAGGGACGTTCCTCCTTCACCAATGCGCCAGACCAGATATTCCGGGCTGGCGTGAAAATCCGTGGATCCAGCACTGCGGGCAATCCGAAGTCCAATTGGTCCGTCCAGCCCTGGGACGAGGACGACCTCAGCAAGGATATCCCCCTCCTAGGAATGCCCAAGGGAAGTCCATGGGTTTTCCATGCGCCGTTCGGTTTCGATCCCTCCTTGTTCCACAATCCCCTTGCCAGCGACATGAGCAATGAGGTGGGAAGTTACGCCTCGCGCTACCGGTTCGCCGAGCTGTATTTGGACACCATCGGCGCCAAAGCGACCGCGACTGATTCCAAAGCGACTCTCTCGAGCGCGAACTATTTCGGCGTCTACAATATTTTCGAGCACATCGACGTGAGTCCGAACCGTGTGAACGTTGATAAAATCTCCCCCGGAGACGTCAATCAGCCAGAGGTCAGTGGTGGATACTTACTCAGCATCGACCGCGCGCTCGGGTCCGACCCAACATTTGCCTTTGGTCGTCAGGACCCGGTGATCCTGCTCGATCCCGACGCCCGCCACATCGTTCCGGCTCAGTTGAATTTTCTCACGACCTGGTTCGGAGCGTTTGGAACAAACCTGTTCGCTAAAGATTTCACCAATGGTGCCTACCGCGCATCGATCGATCAGCCCGCCTGGATCGACCATCACATCATCAACGTGATCTCCTGCAACGTGGATGGAATGCGACTCAGCGGCTATTTTCACAAGCTTCGCAACGGACCGATTGTTTACGGCCCGATCTGGGATTTCGATCGCGCCTTTGGATCCACCGACGGTCGCGACTCCAATCCCGCCCAATGGCGTGGAACCGGTGACTCCACTTACTTCTTTACAGCCGGTTCCTCTCCGAACCTCGCCTGGTGGCCGCAACTGTTCAAAGACATCAACTTCTGGCAGGCATGGATTGATCGTTTTCAGGAGCTCCGCGAGGCCCAGTACAGCACCCCTAACCTTTTCGCCTTGATGGACCGCTTGAACGGTCAGGTGCGAGAATCAGCGGCTCGAGATCTCGCCCGCTGGAACAATGGCAAGCGCGGAGGCAACCAGGATAGCGAGGTCGTGTTCTTCAAGAACTGGTTGCAGGGAAAGCTCAAGTTCATGGACGGGAACTTCCTCGACAAGCCAACCTTACTGACATCGCCGGGCCAGGTCGCCCTGGGGAGCACGATCGAGCTCACCGCTCCCGCGGGGGCGACTCTTTACTACTCATTGGACGGGACCGACCCGCGTGCCGTTCATGGAGGCATCAGCCCGACAGCGCTGATCTATACCGGACCTATTTCCGTGACAGGTGAAACGCGTCTCATCGCTCGCGCCTACGACATCAAACATAAAAATCTCAACGGAGGCAGTGACAATCCTCCTTTGACCTCCCCCTGGTCTGGACCTCGCCAGGCTCGTTTCACTCTCGATGCAGCCGCGGTGGCAGGCGATCTGATCGTCAGCGAGCTGAACTATCACCCTGCCGGCCCCAACGCCGCCGAGCTGCTCGCGCTCCCTCTGGCAGTGAACGACGACTTCCAGTTCATTGAGGTCAAAAACGTGAGTAACCATCGAGTCGATTTCTATGGCGCGATGTTCACACAAGGAGTTGGCTTCAATTTCAAAAACACCACGATTTATGCGCTTGAGGCCAATGCCTCCCTGCTCTTGGTGAAGGACTCAAACGCATTTGCGTTGCGCTACGGCGCGAAGCCGAATATCGCCGGAGTCTTCACTGGAGCCTTCAACCCAGGCGGCGTGCGCTTGCGGCTTGAGACGGCTGAGGGAATACAACTTTTCGACTTCAGCTACAGCGACAGCTGGTATCCCACCACCGACGGATTGGGGTATACCTTGGTTCGTCGGAGCCTGATCGCCGGCGACAGCAGTCGTGAAGCCTGGGGTCCAAGCAGTGCTGTCGGTGGATCTCCCGGCGTCGAGAATCCGAGTCCTGCAGTCCTTCCTTTTGTCGTGATCAACGAGGTCCTGGCCAATTCGGACTCGAAGCAGATCGATACGGTGGAACTTCTCAATC
>JAYTTC010000491.1:0-4943 GCA_043745255.1 Verrucomicrobiales bacterium | reverse complement strand
GTGCCTGCGCTTCGGGGACGCGCCCTGAAATGCGAAAGCCCCCAGAGCTCTCGCCCAGCAAGCTGAGCGGAACTCCAGGGGCAAAAAAAGGAGCGTCGGTGGGCCTTCAAACAGGAAAGCCACATGAGAACAGAAACACACTGTCCCGACGCCAACGGATCCATCGGCAGTTCGGTTGAAAAACTTTAGCGTGGCTCCTTGCCCAGGAACTTGGCCACATATTTCCCGAGCAGATCAGCCTCGAGATTCACAAAATCCCCTACTTTACGCTCCTTCAGCGCAGTCACTTCGAAGGTGTGAGGGATAATCCAAATCTTGAACTGCTTTTTTCTAACCGAGGCGACGGTAAGGCTGATTCCGTCGACCGCGACCGATCCTTTGAACACCAAATAGCGACTCACCTCGTCCGGAGCCTTGATATCAAGGACATGATCGGCCCCGTGACATTCCCACCGAACAATCTCCCCCAGGCCGTCCACATGACCGGAGACAAAATGACCGCCTAGACGTCCGTTTACCGCAAGGGACCGTTCTAACTTCACGCCGGCCCCGGGTTTAACGGAGCGGAGGTTGGTGCGATCCCAAGTTTCCTGCAGGAGGTCGAAGCGAAAGACTGCACCGGCTCGAGAGCGCGTGAGGCCTGCGATGGTGAGACAGCAGCCGTTCACCGCTATGCTGTCTCCGACCTTGGTCCCGGGCGCGCAAAGTCGCGCACGCACGGCCAACCGAATGCCGGCTTTGGTGGAAGCGACCCGCTGCACTATCCCCAACTCTTCTACAATCCCGGTAAACATGCGTTGAGAGTCCTGTGGAAACCCATAAAAAGAGCGGCGTCCTTTTCAGGCCGCCGCTCCTAGAACGATGCGAAAATCGACTACAGTCCTTTGCCGATGATGTATTTCATCAGATCAACGACGCGGTTGCTATAGCCCCACTCGTTGTCGTACCAATTCACCAACTTGAAGAATCGGCTGTTGAGTTCGATGCCGGAGGTCTTATCGAAGATCGATGAGGCCTGGTTGTGAATAAAGTCGCTGCTCACCACCTCGTCCTCGGTGTATTCGAGGATGCCCTTCAGGTAAGTCTCGCTCGCTCGCTTCATCGCCGCTGCGATTTCGGCATAGCTGGTTTCTTTCACCGTCCGAACGGTGAGATCCACTACCGAAACGGTGGGCGTTGGAACGCGGAACGCCATGCCGGTGATCTTGCCTTTGACCTCAGGGCAGACCAAACCGACTGCTTTAGCAGCACCCGTGGCGGACGGGATCAGATTGATCGCCGCGCTCCGACCTCCCTTCCAGTCCTTCTTGCTGGGGCCGTCGACCGTTTTCTGCGTAGCCGTGTAGCTGTGCACCGTGGTCATGAGACCTTCCTCGATGCCGAAGCCTTCTTTCAACAGCACATGCACCACTGGCGCAAGGCAGTTGGTCGTGCAGGAGGCGTTGGAAATAATGTGATGCTTCGCGGGGTCATACTTGTCGTGGTTCACACCGACGACGATGGTGATATCCTCGTTCTTGCCCGGAGCGGAGATGATCACCTTCTTGGCACCGGCGGCGAGATGACCCTTGGCCTTCTCAGCATCCACGAAGAGACCGGTCGACTCGATCACGAGGTCGACTCCAAGCTGCTTCCAAGGCAGACCGGCTGGGTCCTTGGCGCTGACCACCAGGATATCCATGCCGTTCACTACAAGGACATCGTCCTCGACCTTGTCCGGAGAGGATTTTTTGGACGAGACCTGCCCTTGGAAACGCCCCTGAGTGGAGTCGTATTTCAGTAGGTAAGCCAAGTTGTCAGCCGGGACGATATCGCCCACAGCGACTACTTGGACTTCCTTGCCAAGCAGGCCCTGCTCAGCAATTGCACGAAACACCAGGCGGCCAATGCGGCCGAAACCGTTGATACCGACTTTAATTGCCATACTTTTCTGTAATTGGGTTGCCTGACCCGCGGTCAGGAGCGCGCATCGTAGCGGTGAAGCCCTAGGCGTCAACGCTGAATTCCAGAGCCTGGAGTGCCGATGGAACAGAGGATGAGAAGATCGCACGATCTGCCACGCGACTCCAGATCGTGAGGGCAGAGATGCCATGCATCCCTCTCACGATTACGATGAACATTTTAACGGAAAAAGCTCCCCGACCATGAAGCCAGCTAAAAAAGGTTTGAAGTCCGGAAAGGAGCAAGCGGAGGGCGAATTGCACCTAGGCGAGGTGGCCTCGCTCAAGCCTGTCTTGGCCTCGGACACGGACAACGAGGATTCGAGCACGACGCAGTTCATTCGCAAGGCGGTGGAACAAACCGTGAACGATGCGGGACAAAAATTGATCGTTCCCCGGGAGCTCGGGAAGCTGTCGCCAAAGGTGCTGCTGGCCATCATCACCTACTGCTACACCAAGGGTGTTTACAGCTGTGGTGAGATCGAGGAGGCGATACTCAACGATTCAGATCTACGGATGCAGCTCAGCAATGAGTTTCCGGACAACCGAAGTCTACGACGGTTTCGAAGGCTGAATCGGGAGGCCATCAGGGTCACCTTGGAGAGAGCCTTTGGCGAAGCGAAGCACAAGCTGGGGCATATCCCCCCGGATCGTCTGCAGGCTGCGGTGAAAAAGACCGCCGAGAAGCTGGGGATCTCTCCGAACGGCGAGGAGACCGCGTTCTTGGTGAAACAAGCGGTGGAGGATCGCATCCAGAAAGCCCTGTTCATTGACGGAATGACCAAGGATCTCGACTACTAAGACGAAGGGGTTCGTCAGCCCCCGCCCTGGGGTTGGACCCCGACGGGTACCCCAGCCGCTAGACCGGCGAGCCATCCGGTAGTCCAGGCGGACTGAAAGTTAAATCCGCCCGTGATCCCATCAATATCGAGCAGCTCACCGACAAGAAAAAGCCCGGGGCAAAGTCGGCTCTCCAGAGTCTTAAAATTGACCTCCTTCAAGCGAACTCCACCACAGGTCACAAACTCGTCCTTGTTGAGGCTTTTGCCGATGACCGAGAATTCGGAACGGATCAGCTGATGCGCTAGGCGGATCAAGGCACCACGAGACGCGTCCGCCCAACGGGTTTCGCGCGCGAGCCCCGCCTGCAGCACCAATTGCTCCCAAAGTCGCGCCGTCAGCGGAGCAAGCGGCGTGTTGACCACAAAACGGGCCGGATGATGGGTGCGTCGAATTTGGAATTGAGCCTCCAACTCTTCAGCCGTGAACCCTGGAAGCCACTTCACCAGCAAAGGGAACTGGTAATTGCATTGATGCAGCTCGCGCGCGCCCCAAGCCGAGAGGCGGAGGACGGCTGGACCGCTCAACCCCCAATGCGTCAATAGCACCGCGCCGCGCTCTCGCAAGCCCAGTCCGGCGACTGAAACCTCCGCGTTTTCCACCGAGGTGCCAGCCAAGGCATGCACCCAAGGCGCACTCACATGAAAGGTGAATAGCGAAGGAACGGGTAACTCCAGAGTGTGGCCTAGTGAAACGGCTAGAGTACCACCCGCAGCGGAACGGCATCCGCCGGTCGCCAGGATCAATCGGTCGCAGGGCAGAGTCTCTCCGTTACTGAGAGTGATATCAAAGCCTCCTCCAGGCAGACGCCGAACGGATTGGACACCCAGATTGGGGCGAAGCTTTACGCCCGACGCACGCGCGGACTCCATCAGGCAGTCGATGATCGTCTGCGATGAGTCCGTGACCGGAAACATCCGGCCGTCAGCCTCGGTCTTGAGCTTCACTCCTCGCGCTCCAAACCACTCCACGGTGCTTCGTGCGTGGAATCGTTGGAACGGTGAAATCAAGGCGCGGCCTCCGCGCGGGTATCGCGCAACGAATTCTCGAGAGTCGAAACAGGCATGAGTGACGTTGCATCGTCCTCCGCCAGAAATCCGCACCTTGGCGAGAAATTGCGGCGCCTTCTCCAGCACAGTAACCTCGACCTCCGGATGCGTTTCCGCACAGGTGATGGCGGAAAAAAAACCCGCCGCTCCCCCCCCAATCACAACTACCCTCAGTCGACTCATCACAATAATTCACTCAGTGTTTTCCATCCCCGCTCGACGCACAGGCTATCGAGTTGCGCCACCACGGCGCGCGGAATCGGGATTCCTTCGGCAGCTCGAGTTCGAGCCATGATCTCCTCCGGTTCCCCGGGATAGAGAACGCGTCCGCCGGGCTCCATTGGGAGAGTCCGGTTCCACCGGCAGAGCATCTCAGTTATGCGAGAGCGCACCGTGTCCAAGGGAACAAAACGTGCAATGTCGATGGCTCCAACCATCCCTCCCAAGTAACGTCGAGCGGTGAGGTCACCATACATCTTCGGCACGTCAGGGCCGTAGGGGGCGCCACTGAGCATGGAGCAAAGGATATCGATCGCCAGGCCCAGGCCCGCGCCTTTGTGCCCCCCGAAAGGATACAGCGCCGCGACTGAATTTGGGTCGGTCGTGTCTCGTCCCTCGGCATCGACCGCCCATCCGCTCGGGATGCAACGTCCCTCAATGGCAGCGTTCCCAACCTCATTCCAGGCCACGATGCTGGTCGCCATATCCAGACAGAAGATCTGTCCGCCCTCACCCGGTGCGGTTATGCAGATTGGATTGGTGCCGCTGAAAGGCACTCGCCCGCCCTGCGGAAGCACCATTGGATCCACGTGCGTAAAGACCAGACCGATCATCCCCTGCCTGGCGATCTCGAGCCCGTAATAATCGAGAGCTCCGCAGTGGGTGGAGTTGCGAAGTGTCACCCAGCCAGCCCCGGTTTCCCGTGCCAAACTCACCGCCTCCTGAGTGGCTCTCCACTGAACCACCTGCCCAGGCCCGTGATCCCCTTCCACCCTCCCAACCGAGGCCCCAAGCCGATCAAAGGAGAGGCAGGGCCGCGCGTTGATGCTCCCAAGAGCCAACCGAGTCAGATAATGCGGAAGCCGCGCGATACCGTGCGAATCGACACCCCGCA
>JAYTTC010000490.1:0-4959 GCA_043745255.1 Verrucomicrobiales bacterium | reverse complement strand
GGCCGATACGGCCCACACTACAGAACTGCAGCGCGCGCGCCTCACGCGATTTCCATCCTCTGTAGCGCATGTCCGGCGGGCAAGTCCGACAGGATGCTAGGGCTTCAGGATCCGATAGAGCATCAGCGGGGTCTTCCTCTTCAAGCCGTTGAAGATCTGAAACGAGTTGCTCAGAGTGTAATTGAGCTGAGGATACCAAACCACCACGTCGGAAAGATTGGTGGCGTACTGGAGCTGATAGGTCGACCCCGGCTGACCGAATACCGTGAGCGAGGCGGTTCCATCACTGGCCAGCAGAGCAGAAAGACCCGGCGTCGAACCGGAAGGTTCGGCAGCACGGAAAAACGCCGGTGAAAACCCGGGATTCACTTCGCTGACCGTCTCCTGGAGGCTGGTTTGCGTCAGCCAACTCCAGTGTTTCCAAACCACCGGAGTGGCGAGGTTGGTGGTCACGAGCAGTTCGTAGTACGCTCCCGGTTTTCCGTAAACCACCATCTCCCGACCTCCCTCGGTGGCAAAGAGAGCCTCCAGAAGCGGTTGCTCAGCCACCACGACCACCCGACCACTATCAGCGAAGACGGTGCTAATCGCGGTCGTGTCGGAACGTCGGGCATCGATAGCCTGCAGCTCTAAAGGAACGAAAGCAGAAACTTGATTCGAAACTGCGAGAAAACTAATTTGAGCCACCTGCTGCGTTCCTTGAATCGACACGCCGGGCTGAACCGTAAGCGTCACATGCCAGAGAGTCGGAGAGGTTTGTTTCAATACGCCACTTTTCAGACTCGGAGAGCTCACCTGAAGAGTCAGATTCGTGAGGTGGCTGAGCGGCAAAGAAAAATCAAAATTGAGTGAGGCAAGATTTGTGGAAGCGAGCAGGTGGATCGGCACCGTTCCACTCTGGCCTGCTCGAACCACGGTCGAGCCTAGGTCGAGCGACAGGACATCAGAAAGATACGCCACTCCAGAAATATCAGCGATCGACAGTTGAGAGGTGAAGTTCAACGCGTAGCGGTTTGCTGCACCCGATCCCGCCGGCCCGAGAAGTTTCACCTGAAACTCCTGGTTGCCCAATGGAATGAAGTTCTTGCCTCCAGTCAGAGCGATGAGATCCGCCAAGTCGAAGACAACCTGGTTTCGAGCGCAGCCATCTCCCGCCACCGCAACCAGGCCAAAAGCAGCATTGGTGTTGGACAGAGTTACCAGTGTTCCTGCGGAATCGGCTGCCGGGAGATCTACCACCAAGAGTTTCGCATCGGGAACGAAGGCCGTCTCAGACGCGGTGCGCACCGAAGGCAAAGGGCCGGTCGTCGGCCAAGTCACTGATTGACCGTTGGTGTCCGTCGCTCGAAGGCGATAGTAGTAAGGAGTTCCCGGAAGACAGTCGCTGACCCGCAAATATCCGAATCCAGAGTCGCGAGATCTTAGCTGGAGAGTGGCGGTATACTTGCGGCGTTGCACGGGATCGGTGAAGGAGGGTTCGCCTGAATGGATTGGAAAAGATTCTATCCCAACCGATCCCGCGAGCGAGACAGTCCCAGCCGCATCCGCGTACACGGTGATTTCCGGGACCGACGGAGTCAACGTCTGGAAGAGAATTGAAAACGTCGATGGAGTGACATTCACCGGCTGAACGTTGGTGATGGTGACCGCCCAGGCGAAAGGCGCGGCCATCACACAGATCATCGCTATCACGAAGCTCAGAAATGAGCTCGCGCGGGTTGAACGAAACTTAATAAAACGCTTCATTGAGTTGGCCGCCGGATATCCAGAGTCGTACCAATGCGCTGCAGTCCGGGCTTTCCTTCACGCGAGAGCGTCGCTTCCCCACCGGCTAAGATCACGACGCGTCTCATTCCATTGGCGCGAGCCGTTCGCGCCATTTGTTGGGCGGTCACACCGTCGCCATTATCAATCAGAACCACCAGAGGCTCCGCACTTGAACTCCCGTCGGCCTGGCGACGCTGTGGTAATCTGAAGGGCGATGTGGTAACGCCGCTCGTCTTTGGAAAGGTCTTCTGCAAATCGGTGAGCGGCTCAGGAGGCGGGCTTCCGCTGGCGAGCTGAGGAAGGGCTCCTCCCGCATTCTTTCGGAGGTCGACCAGAACGGTGTTGTCGCCCTGAGTTTTTTTGAGCTGATCGTAGGAGATCATCGGGAGATCCTCGGGCTGCACGCCGCTCTGTCGAGTGGAGGATCGCTGGCTTGCCTCCCATGCCGCGAATCCACCTTCAAGAGCCTCGGCCTGTATGCCCTTCTTCGCGTTCAAAGCAACCACAGCGGCAGCTGCTTCATCGGCTGCCAGACCTGAATCGTACACCACCACCTTGCCCAGTGGCGGAAGTTCTTTGTGAGGAACAACCGAGGCTGGAATATTGATTGATCCAGGCAGGTGTCCTCTTTGGAAGAGTCCGGTATTGCGAAGATCAATCACGGTCAGCAAGTCACCCTTGGCAATACGCTGCGCGAGGTCGGCGGGGGTGACGCCGCGACAAGGCATAACGAGGATTACCATCAAGGTCGCCGCGCTGAAACCCGATTTGAGCAACTGATTGATTCGAATCATGGCAATCATTCCGGACGGAATTGGTTTACCGGGGCGCTTAGATCCACGAGCACCACCGCCACATTGGGGATGCGGAAATCCTCGCCCACTAAATGGCCGTTTTCCATCGCTGCCACCACCCAGCGTCCGGCATTGGCATCGAGCATCCGCACCCCGAGAACGTTTGCAAGACCGAGCTGACGCATGAGCTGATAGGCGCTGTAGCGGGACGGGAATGCGGTTCCGTTGATCACGTTCACACCCACCTGAAGATTTAAGGCTGAAGTCGTGTCGATACCAAGATCCAGTACCCGGCGATCGTTGAATCGCACCCAAACGGATGACCCCGGAGTGAGCGCGAAGTTGCTACCCTGCGCCTGACCGTTGACCCATCGAGCCGACTCGCTGACCAGATTCGGAACCAGCGAGCTGTAGTGCAACACTTCCTGGACTGATGCCTGGGCATTCCATAACGCCAGCAGGTTGAAGGCGTTCTTTTGATACGCCGCCAGCGCAGGGGTGATCGGAATAGCGTTCTGGTTTTGGAATACCCCCTGCAACGCCGGCAAGGCTGCGGTCACGATCCGGGTCTGGCCGTTGACGGTTTCCTGCCAGACCGCCTGACCGGAGGCCAATGCAGGACGGCCTTTCGCGGTCAGCGTGCGCGTGACAGGAACTGAGCGCAGGCTCGGCAGATGAATGAGGCGGATGTTTGCCGTCAGAGCGCCTAGCGAGTCCTCCTCGCAGACCAGCCACGGACCGTCGAGGAAGGGACGCGCTTCGTTCTCCGACGTCGGAGTGAGTCGCACTTCCACCTTGCGACGCAGATCGAAGCCGTAAATATCCACGGTGATATTTCGATTGTCCTGCCAGACAATCCAGGAGTCCGAAATATCTGGGAAATATTGGCCAAAGGTATTGGTCGTGATGCGACGTCGCTCTCCGGTCTCCAGGTTCTTGAAGTAGATCTCTCCCTGGCCGACATCGCGCTGATCCTGCCAAACCACACGACCGCCCTGAATGTTTGGATCCGTCTGATCGAGAGGACCGGGATCGACTTCAACGGGTAGCCCACTGGACAGGTTGAACGCATGGAGCTGCCACGGAGCCGCTGCGTTTGCGGTGGGACGAGTCTGGAAGACCACCCATGGCCAGTCGATTGCAGGGTTAATTTCATCCACGCCAGGGGAGCTGGTGACCGGTTGAGCCGGTGTGCTGGTCGTGAGATCTTTGAGCCAGATATCCCAGTTCCCGTTGACCTGGCGAGACTGCCACACCACGTAGCGACCATCGGTCTTGGCATTCTCCTGGTTCAAGACACCGCTCGTGATCTGAAAGATCGAGGAGTCCACCTGATGCAGGTCCTGCGCGTAGATCTCGAAATTGCCATCGCTTTGATCCTGCCAAACCGCCCAGTGGCCGTGCGCGTGAGGATTGCGCGGACCGCGGGTGGTATCGGCAACGATGCTCTGAGCCCCGGACAGCTCAGCCATGTTCACCAGACGAGTTCCGAATGAAAAGCGTCCCAGCTCATCCCGCAAGGTGATCTTCACCAAATACCAGCCCGGCGGCTGAAGCACCCCGCTATCGTTGCGACCGTTCCAGGCAAACTTGACGGCTGCGGTGCCGATGTTGGTGAAGTTGACGCTGCGAACGCGGGACAGAGTGGAGTAGTCGGCACCGTAGCCAGGATCGACGGTCCAGGCGAGCGCGGTTGCTTCATTGGTAAGCTGGAAGACTCCACCCACTTTCCCAATCACCTGAACCACTTGCTGAGTGCCGGTAAGCGCCGGCAAAGCCAGCGGGTTGACCACCGGAGTCGTCGCGCGGTAGAAGCCGTCATTAATTGTCCATCGATAGTCGGTCACGCCGACACCAGATACTGCCAAGGTGGCCGAGCGATTGTGCGTGGGCGTGGCCGGCGCACCGGTGATTTTAGTGGTGGGCGCGGTGGCGCTGACCACCCAAGCCACACTGATCGCGTTGCTGTCGGCGAGGTAGCCGCCGTACTGCGAACGACCTAGCACGCTGACCGAATGGGTCCCTCCGCCGAGGGAGCTGAGAGTGATCGGAGACGCAACCGGGCGCTCGGCGCTCCAGGCGGCACCATCCAAGCGATAGCGATAATAGTCCACGTTGTCGCCACTCACCGAGAGAGCAGCGGAAGTATCGCGAGCCGGCGAAGAAGGCGTGCCACCCAGCTGAGCCCAAGCGGCTACCCCCTGATAGATTTCAACCTGCGCGTCCACCCGCACCGGATTCGGCTTGGATTGAAACTGAACGAGCGCGTCAGAAGGACGAATCGACAGCGCATCCCCCGCAGCATACATCGGCAAGGGACCCAGAGTAATTGAAGCGAGCGACGGAGGCTCGTCATACACGACCAGAGTCGTGAAGTTGGTTCCCTCGCGATTGCCGG
>JAYTTC010000489.1:0-4966 GCA_043745255.1 Verrucomicrobiales bacterium | reverse complement strand
TGACTACTTGTATCCGATATGATACAATTTAGCAACCAAAAACAGGCGTGCCGCCGGGCGCGCCTGTTTGAGGTCACTTTTTTGTCATGCACCCGATGGATTCCGTCCGCGCTTGGAATGCTGGCGGCATTCTGCTTCTTCTACTCTTTTGGAAGATTTCTTCTCACCATGCCAACTCAATATCACGAGGGCACCCTTTGGCGGAAAAGTTGGGATCAGCTCACGCGGGAGTGAGAGCCGAGTGAGCCTGCGCGGGGACTCTCTCGTCAAAACTGAACCTGGAGATATTCCACTCGACTCTGAGCCTCGAAAACCACGCGATCCAGACACGCAGGAAGCAGCGCAAATCGGCCCGCGCTCAGTTCAATGGTTTCCCCAGCAGACTGCACCTTCATACGCCCAGACAGAAGCCCTAGGATTTGTGCGCCATGACTTCGCAGATAAAAGCGTTCCCCCCGGCGCACTTGCGTGAGGTTCACTCGGAAAAGCGGATCGTCGACCAGGTAGCGAAACCGAACCGCGCCGCTGCCGACTTCTTCGACTCGCACCAACTCGGGCTCGAAGTCGTTGAAGTTGATACTCTGCAACGACTGCGCGAGGTGCAGCTCGCGTGGCTTACCGTCCAGTCCCACTCGATTCCAGTCGAACACTCGATAGGTCGTGTCGGAATTCTGCTGAATTTCGAAAATGACATTGCCAGCACCAATTGCGTGAACGCGACCACTCGGGAGAAACATCGCGTCACCCGCTTTCACAGGCTGTCGATGAAAACACTCCGCCACGGTGCCGGTCTGAAGCCGCTTCTCAAACTCAGCGCGAGTCACCCCTCGTTTCAAGCCCACATACAGGTCGGCATCGGGCTTGGCATCAGCGACGTACCACATCTCCGTCTTTGGCTCCCCGCCCATCGCTTTGGCTCGGTCCTCCGGAGGATGGACCTGGAGCGAGAGTTTTTCCTGAGCGTCGAGGATCTTCACCAACAGCGGAAACACCGTGGCACCTTCATGCGTCGACCCGAGCAACTCGCGGGAGTGGTTTTCCATCAACCAACGGAGCGTCTTGCCCGCCAAAGGACCATTTGCGATGACGCTCACGCCTTCGGGTCGATCAGTGATTTCCCAGGACTCACCTATCGGTTGTCCCGGCGGGAGCGCCTTCTGAAAGAGGCGTTCAATGTTCCGGCCGCCCCAAATCCGCTCTTTGAAAATGGGATTGAATGTCAGTGGATATAGCATGGGGTGAGAGGAACGGAGTCGGCCGCTAGGGCTTGCCAGCCCGAATCAAGCGGCGGTGGGCTGTTTCTCGATGAACTTTCCGAAGGCGCGAAATTTTGCGTAGCGCTGTTGAACGCGCTCGGAAGTGGGCATCCGTTGCAGTTCGGCAACGATTTTGATGAGGTGGTGCTTCAGCGTCTCTGAGGTAGCGGCCATATCATTGTGGGCGCCGCCGAGCGGCTCGGAAATCACCCCATCGACCAAACCTAATTCCAGCAGATCCTTGGCGGTGATGCGCAATGCGGAAGCCGCTTTGGCGGCGGCAGCGCGATCCTTCCAGAGAATCGAAGCACATCCTTCCGGGCTGATCACCGAATAATAGGCGTTCTCAAGCATGAGCACTCGGTCTGCAATTCCGATTCCCAGCGCTCCACCAGACCCGCCCTCCCCGATCACCACTCCCACAATCGGGACCTGCATCAGCATCATCTCACGAAGATTCACCGCGATCGCCTCCGCGATATGCCGCTCCTCCGCTCCGATCCCCGGGTATGCGCCTGCGGTATCGATCAGCGTGACGATCGGGAGGCCAAATTTATCGGCTGTCTTCATGAGGCGAAGCGCCTTGCGGTATCCCTCTGGATGGGCGGACCCGAAGTTACGTCGGATGTTCTCCTTGGTATCCCGACCTTTCTGAGTGCCCACGACAACGACTCGCGTCTCCCCCAGATAGGCAAACCCGCCCACGATGGCTTGGTCATCGGCGTAGAGGCGGTCTCCGTGAAGTTCCTGAAAATCGGAGAAGACCGACTTGAGGTAGTCGAGCGTGTAGGGACGCTTGGGATGGCGGGCCAACTGCACTCGCTGCCAGGGAGAAAGATTCGAATAGATCTGCTTCCGGGTCTCGGCGATCTTGGCTTCCATCTGCTGGATTTGCTCTTCGAAGCTGATCCCCATGGAGTAAGTCTCGGGGGCTTTTTTCAACTCCTCGAGCTTGCGCTGTAGCTCCGCAATTGGCTTCTCGAAATCCAGTTGATGTTTCATTCGGGTTGAACTCTAAGGAGATCCCCGCGGGGAGGCAAAACCCATTTAGAGGGGCCTGACACAAAGCTAGGGCCTGAACCGAGGGGACGCTCCTCAGCAAGAGGTCCGCCCTCACAATCAGCAATTCTTCCAATGAACAAATCTCAAAACCGTTGGAGCGCAACAATGGATGGAATCAGGTTCATCGGCCTTTCCACGCGCCCTGGGCGCTAGAGTTGCTCATTTTGAGCTTCGGAGTTGCGAACTCCGGGCGAAAACCTGACCGATGGCCATGTCTGGGATGGCATTGGGCATTTGGCCCGCGGAAATCAACGGGGGCGGATCAGAATCTCCTCCACGGTCGCGCGGGAGGGGAGATTGATCGCGAGCAGCGCGCACTCTGCGACGTCCTCGGGCTGGAGCATCTTGGTACGAGCCTCGGCGGACGGAGGAGCAGGGCGCTTGTCGAGCAGGGGAGTGTCGATGTCACCGGGCAGGATTGCGCAGGCGCGAATTCCGTTGCCTCGCTCCTCTGCGTTGATCGCCTGCGTCAGGCCCATAAGCCCAAACTTGGACATGGAATAGGCCGGGCCGGCTTTGGGGCTGGCCTGCCGAGCGGCATCCGAAACGATGTTGATAACGGTCCCGCTACGTCGAGTTCGCATCTGAGGCAGGAAGGCCTGAACACAGAAATACGCCCCGTTCAGATTGGTATCCATCATGAGGTGATAATCCTCTCGCGTCAGAACCTCCAAGCTGCGACAGGGCACATTAGTGCCGGCGGCGTTTACCAGCACCTCGACTTCGGTAAACCGAGATAAGATCCGCTTCCCAGCCTCAGTCACCTGCAATTCATCCCCCACATCGCAGAGGACAGAAATCAATCGGGCTGACAACTCTCCCGCGATTTTCCGCGTTTCCTCCAAGGTTTCCGATCGGCGGCCCACAATCACCACCTGCCAGCCTTCGCGCGCCAAGCCAATGGCGATGGCCTGTCCCACTCCGCTTCCAGCCCCGGTTACCACGGCGTTTCGACTCATATCAAAATTGTATTCTTGTTCATCCCGAGCCACCTCAGCGCCATCAACCCTCGACCAAATCCACCCACCTCTTGGTTTCCGCTGAGGTCACTGCCGCATCCATCACCGTCTGCGCCCGCGCACCGTCGTGGAAACTTGGAGTGCAGGGACGCTGATTGCGGATGGAATCAATAAACTCCCAGGCCTGGTCGTAACGGAATGTCACCAACGGATCGCCCTGTCCCGGATCTCGAGGCGAGCCCGGCCAGGTATAGAACTCGCGCGGAACCGCCAGCGTTTCCAATCCAGGGCCGCCCGCCTTACCTGTCTGAATTTTGTTCCACTCGCCCGTGATGAAAACGAAGGAAGCCTCGCTCCCATTCACCTCGACATAGTCGAGGCTTCGCCAACTCTCATTGCGTCCGCTCGCAAGCTTGCTGCTTTCGAGAACTCCGGAGGCACCGTTGCGAAACTCGGCCAGGATCGCCACCCAATCCTCCAGATCACTCGGCGCGCCTTGGCGCTCATGATGGAGGATCCTGGTATTGGCGACCAAACGTTGCATCGGTCCGACCAGCAGATGAGCAAAGTCGATGCGATGGGAAAGCATATCGCCCAACTCGCCGGTGCCCGCGAGCTTCTTCACCTGGCGCCAACCGAGATTGCGCGTCCCCCAGTCCTGCAATCGACACGAGCGATAGTGATAGGGCGTGCCAAGTGCACCCTGACCGATCAAGTGAGCCAGATAGCGCATCGCGGGGACGAAACGATAGGTGAAGGCCGTCATGTGACGCACTCCCGCTTGGTCGGCTGCGCGAGCCAGGGCCCAGGAGTCGGAGGCGCTCATCGACAGCGGCTTTTCACACAACACATGTTTGCCATGGCGGATCGCTTCGAGGGCAATGGGCGCGTGGGTGAAATTGGGAGTGGCGATGATCACCGCATGAACATCATCCCGTTTCACCACCTCTTCGAATCGAGTGGAGACCACGGCAACGCCAGTCTGCTGACGGGCACGCTCCAGGGTTCCAGAATCGGTGTCGCAAAGCGCGGTGACCCGAACCTCCGGGCAAAGAGCGAGACCGGGTAGATGATTCTGCAGCGTGATTCCGCCACAGCCGACGATGGCAATGCCGAGTGGTTTCATGGTCCGTAACGAGTGGGAGATTATGGAGAGTGGACTTCAAAACTCAAGGGTGGCGTTGTTCGTTGTTTACCACCGCAGCCTCCTTGCGCACACTCGCCAAGTGAGCCCCATTGTGACGACAGACCAGTCTCGTTTGCTTCAACAAGGCGTCCTGCCAGCACTTTGGATTCCCACGGATATCCAAGGCCAATTCATGGAATCCGAGTTCACGCGCTTGATGCAGTTCAGTCTGCGGAGCGGGGTCTCTGGATTCATGGTCCTGGGGACTACCGGAGAATTTCCTCACTTGGAGATCGCGACACGGAAACGCGTTCTCGAGGTCTCCGTCGCCAACGCTGCTGGACTTCCCGTGATGGCCAATATCAGCGATATCCGCCCACGAGTGGTAGCTGATCTGGGGCGGTTCGCCCGGAGTGTCGGTGTGGACGCGGTCTCTCTCCTCCCTCCCTATTACTACCCGCTCGCCCAAGAGGATCTTCAGGAATTCTTCGTTCGTTCGGCCGAAGAGGCAGGGCTGCCGCTATTCCTTTATAACTTCCCGGAACGAGTTGGATATAAGATCA
>JAYTTC010000488.1:0-4979 GCA_043745255.1 Verrucomicrobiales bacterium | reverse complement strand
AAAGGCCCGTACCATCCCAGCCTTGGGCAACGCCCAAGGTGCAGGGTCCATTGACACGTTAGAGGGCTGAAGGCCCGCTCCATTGGCAGAGGTGATAGATCGGGCCTTCAGCCCTCTGGCGTGTTTTTGTTTCGATACCTGGGGCGTTGCCCACAGGCTGGGATGGGGCGCACCGTTGGCGCTGGAGTCCTTCTTGGGATTTGCGATTTTTGATTGGGTCCCGGACAGTTCTCGGGCGCAAATCGCGACGCAAGGTCGCAGCGGTTACCGAAGATAATCGAGGAGACTCTGGCTGAGAATTTTCCCGCCGCTTTGGAGCGCTGCCTGATACGCGGTCTGGGTCTGGGTGAGCTTCAGGAGAGTCTGGGCGATATCCGCGTCAGCCTCGTTCGAAATCGAGGAGGAGAGAGTCATCTGGTCATTTGCGGCGAGGTGGCCGGCCGCCTCGAGCTGAGCCTGGATGGCTCCGTTCAAGCCGACATGGATCAGGATATTTTCCTCATCGTTGGCCATCCCCGGATTGATAGTGCTGGTGATCGTCCCGGTGTTCCCGCTCTGCAAAGCGCTTCGGAGGGCGATGAGGTGATTGAAGAAGTCCGCGCCGTAGCGCGAGTCGGTGATCACGCCACGGGGTCCGGATCCGCTGCTATTGGCTCCCAGCACATTTGCGGTGGCCGTGACACCTTCTCCTATCTCGTTCACCGGAACCTCGGCGTTCCCCTGGTAGGTGACGGAGGTGACGTTTCCGCTCGAATCTTCCGTCGCAACGAAGGGAGCAGCGTCGCTCTTGGTTCCCGCAAACAAAAAATCTCCTTTGAACTTCCCGTTCATCGTCTGAACGCCGCTCTTGATCAGCTGGTTCACCTCCTGCGCGTAGATGTCCAACTCATCCTGAGAGCGTATCCCTCCCGACTTGGTGGCCAACTCCTGCGCACGAGTCAGAAGCGTTTTCAGCGACTTTATATTCTCATAGGAAACCTTGGTCTGATCGGTCATCTGGGTGATGTTCCGCTGATATTGGCCCAGGGTCTTTGCATCGCGCTGCATGTCCATCACGCGATGCACCGCAGCAGGGTCATCCTCCGGATTCAAAATTCGCTGCCCGGTGGCGGCCTGCTGGTTGAGCAGAGTCTGCCGCTGGTTGAGCTTGGAGAGCTGCTGCGAGAGTGAGTTTGGAAATGTGTTCGATGTGACGCGCATAACGATAGGCTCCCGTTTAGTCAGTCAGCAAAATTATTACGCCCTACCGTTTCATCGAAAGAACGGTGTCGAGCATCTCGTCGATGGTGGTGATGATGCGTGCCGAGGCTTGATAGGCCTTTTGGTATTTCACCAGATCGGTCATCTCCTCATCGATCGACACCCCCATGAGCGAATCTCGCTGGGAGGTGAGCATGTTCTGCACAACGCCCTGAGTTTCCGCGGCGCCGTTCACATTCGCCAGCGATTGGCCGAGTGCGGAAACGACTCGATTGAAGCTCTGGCTGAAAGTCTGACCGCTCAACGACACGTTCTTCTTATCCGCCAACTGGGCCAGCCGCAGCGCAACCGCATTGTTTCCCTGGGCTCCGGAGACTCCACTCGCCTGAACCAGCTGAGGATTGCCGTCCAGGGTCGCGTTCAATGCGATGTCGCTGGCATTGGTTCCGGTAAAGAAGTTCGCTCCCGTCGTTCCGGTCAGGCTGTAGCCCGCAGTATGGACGCTGTTCACCTCGCTGATGACCAACGTCGCAATGGAGCTGATGTCGGAGCGCAGAGTCGCGATGGCTCCGTCGCGCGCGGAGATCGTCCCTTCGATGCTTCCGCCGGTGAGGGCAACCGGAGTCGCGCCACCGGTCGTCCGCACCAGCATCTGGCCCCCGCCCGCATCATAGCTCTGTAGGCTGTCCAGCACCGTGCGCCCGACCACCAAAGTGGTCGATCCCACGGCGATGCTCAGCACATCGTTCGCATCCCGCGTGACATCCACTTTCACCAGCTTCGCTAGGTCTTCGATCTTCCCTTGCCGTGAATCCCGCAAATCGTTCGCCGTTCCATTGGTGCGGTTTTCCGCATCGGCGATCTCATCACTCAATTTCGCGATGTCGGTCAGCAACCGATTCGCCGCATTCAGATCGGAATCGATCGAGCTATTCAGCGAGGTGGCCAGTTTTTGGAGGCGCTGGTCAGTCTGATTGAATCTTGCCGCCAGCGATTTTGCGTTTTCGAGCAGGACGTTTCGCTCGGTGGCATCACGTGGATTGGCAGCCACGCTTTGGAAGCTGTTGAAAACAGTAGTCAGACCTTCGGCCAACCCGAACTGCCCAGCCAAGGAGGTGGCCGAGGCCGCGGCATCCGCGCCCGAGGGCTGTCGATCGATCTGCTGCCCGAGGTTGGCTTGAGCGTACTGCAACGCTTTCTGTTGGCTGGCCAGCGATCCAGTGACGCTCAGCTCAGAGCCGATCTGGTCATCCAAGATCTGGTCGCGCAGCTGCCTGATGGCCACCACGTCGGCACCCGTGCCTTGAGTGCCGATCGGCGTGGGGATAGTGAGAGAGGTCTCTATCTCCACCCGCTGTCGGCTGTAATTCGGGTTGTTGACGTTCGATAAATTGTGTCCGGCGACTTCAACCCCCATTTGCTGGGTTTGCAGCGACCGTGCCCCCAAATTCAAAGTCCCGAATAATCCTAGTCCAGGCATAAGTCCTTTCCATCCTAGCCAACGGCCTCGTAGAGGAAATGTCCGGGAAGCGGGCTGCCCGCGAGCGCACCGCCTCCGTCGTAGGTGCGACGTTGATCTGATCCCATGATCGAGTGGAGAAAGCGGGTCATGTGCTCCAGCGAATGACTGAGCATCAAGTGATTTTGACGGGCCCGCTGTTGAATGCGGCCAAGCAGCCGGTTGTTCTCGTCCATGAGCGCCTGAACCTGAGGTCGGCGGCTGGCGGGAAGCGCCGGCAAAAGGGTCTTGAGAGTACCATCCGGCGGAATTGAGAGCGCCTCGGACAATTCCTGAAGCCTCTCGACCCGATCGCGTCGAGCTTCATGAATGGCACCGCTCTGGGCATTGATCAGCGTCACGCTGCTTAATACCTCATCCGAGTTGCGCTTCATCAGGTGATCCTGCTGTCGCTCGAATAGAGCGAGCATCTCGCCGTACTGCTGCAGTTCGTGCCGCAGCGCACCCACCAATCGATCCAGCTTCTCGTTCATCGCTTCGTCTCCGTCTTAGCCACTGGCGTGCTCGCCCCGTCGTTCAGATTCTGCCGCTCCAATTGAGCCTGAAGCATGGAGCCCAGGCCAAACGACCCAGACCTACTTATGTTATCGGCCATTTGGGCGGTTACCATATCCTGATAAATTTGCTGGGATCCAGAGCCCAAGGCGCAGGAGGAATGGACCAGTGACTTGCGGGCCTCCCCCAGGAAAGTGCGCAGCAGGTAGGACTCAAACTGTTGAGCCACAACTGCGATCTTATCGGGTTGCGAGACGTCGGGATTTTTCGCCAGTTGCTCCAGCGGAATCAGGGAGACTGACTTGTTTACGGACAGTGGAGAAACGCTCATGGCTGTTCAATTCACCTTCAATTCGGCTTGAAGAGCGCCGACCTTTTTCATGCTCAAAAAAATCGCAATCATGTCCCTTGGGGTGACACCGAGTGCATTCAGCGAAGAAGCGACCCGTTCCACCGTGGGCATGTCCGGAAGGCTGATCAACGCCCCTTTGGTTTCCGTCACTTTGGTATCGGTGCGCTGCGTCACCTGGGTGGTGCCCGTCTGACTTAGCACGCCGGGCTGCGAGACATCCTGCGACGACGCAATATTGATGGTGAGGCTCCCATGCGAGATCGCGCAGGGTCCGATCCGGATCAACGAGTTGGCGACGATGGTCCCTGTGCGCTCATTCACCACCACGCGAGCGGTCACGTCGGGGCTCACTTCGATCGCTTCGAGCCTGGCGATAAAATCGATGGGATGAACCAGATAGTCCTTCGGCACCTTCACCCTTACGGAGGTGGAATCCACTGCCTCGCAACTGTTGGTAAACACGAGGTTCACCGCCTCCGCGAGACGCGAGATCGAGGTGAAGTCGGGCTCCTTGAGGGAGAGCTCGAGCATCTCGTCCTGGACCACCGTGCTGGCGAGCTCCTGCATGACCTTCGCTCCGTCTGGAATCATGCCAACGGTAGGATGATTTTTCTGCACCGACGCTCCTCCCGCGCCCTCCGTGCCGACCGAAAACCCGCCCAGTACCAGCGGGCCCTGGGCCACGGCGTACATCTGACCGTTCCCTGCGAGCATGGGTGTTTGCAGCAGGATTCCTCCCGCCAGCGATTTCGCGTCTCCCATTGAGGAAACATGAACATCCAGTCGACTGCCGGGCTTGGCGAACGAAGAAATCTCCGCTGTCACCATCACCGCCGCCACGTTCTTGGACTGAATGCTGGAGGAAGGCACGGTGAGCCCGAAGCGTTGGAGCATGTTCGCGAAAGCCTGGGTGGTGTAGACGGGGTTCTTGTCCCCATCCCCTGCAAGTCCGGTGACCAGTCCGAAGCCAACCAGCTGGCTCTCGTCCGCACCCGCCACGCGGGCGATGTCTTTGAGACGAAGCGACGCAGGCCAGGCGACTGGAACCACCGTCAGCAACTGAAACGCCAAAAACAACCAACCGCCGCAGGGAAAGCCCTGTCGGCGGCGAAGCAAAAATTCGGACTGCGGTAACCCGTCCGCGGCGGAAGCAAAATAGGGATGAGCCATGAAGTATCAGAAAGGAGTGATCTTGTCCCAAGCACGAGTGAACCAACCCTTCTTGGTTGAGTTGGAGGCAGCCCCTTTAGAGGCGATATTGATGGTGGCTTCGGCCACCTGATAGCTGAACACCGAGTTATTGGGGGTGACATCGGACTGGCGGACAATCCCACGCATCACCATGTCCTGGGTTTCGCCCGAAAACGCGGTCTGACGCCGTCCCTCCACCACCAGATTGCCGTTCGGCAGCAC
>JAYTTC010000487.1:0-4983 GCA_043745255.1 Verrucomicrobiales bacterium | reverse complement strand
ATAGCCTTTCCAACGTGTCCGGTTTCAGCATCGTCTATCTGAGCGAACCGCTGGACCAAAGCACCCTGATTGGACCGACTCCGGTTCAACTCACGGCTTCGGTCTCGAGTCTGGTGAGCGTCACCCGGGTGGATTTTCTGGCGGACAGCGTCAAGGTGGGAGAATCAGCATCCGAGCCTTACTCGTTCACTTGGACTGGGGCGACGGACGGGAGTCATCTGCTTCAAGCGATCGCGACGATTGGGAGTTTGACGGTCACTTCGCCCCCCACCCGCATCCGCATCACGACTCCAGCAGCGGAGTTGCACCCGATCGACCTCGTGACAGCCGGAGCGCATTGGCGTTACTTGGCTCGTGCCTCCGCAGCGCCAGCCGGTTGGAACACGCCCACGTTTAACGACAGCACTTGGTCCGACGGTGTCGCTAAACTTGGTTTTGGGCATAGCGACGAAACCACCTTAATTGGCGGCGGACCCTCAACGTCGCGTTTTCTTACGATCTATTTCCGGAGTTCCTTCGTGCTCCAGGATCCTGGAGCTCTTAAAACCCTCACTGCACTGCTGGCACGCGACGACGGCGCGGCTATTTACATCAACGGAGTGGAGGTGCTTCGCGATAACCTCCCCAGCACCACGCTCAGCTATTCCACTCTGGCATTCAGCTCCTTGGACAACGGTTCTGTGTTTCATCCATTCACTCTCCCCGCGTCAGCGCTCGCGCTCTTGATTCCCGGCACAAACGTGGTGGCGGTGGAAGTGCATCAGACCTCCGTCACCAGTTCGGATTTGGCCTTCGATCTTTCGCTCATGGGAGCGGGGGACGCTCCTCGCTCGCGCGGGTGCTGGGTGAACGGCCCTGCGGACGGAGCGACTCTGTCTTCCTCCGACGGAGTGCCGATCAGTGCCAGCGTGGTTGTGGGCGGCGGTCTGGGCGTCGCCAAAGTGGAGTTTTACGCGGATAGCGTTAAATTGGGGGAGGCCGTCGGCGCTCCCTACGCTTTCACCTGGCAGGAACCACCGAGCGGTCCACACACCCTCACGGCCACCGCAACCGATAGTCTCGGGGACACGGTGACAAGTGTCGGGGTCCAGATCCACGTGACTGCACGCCCTGCACTCGCTCAGTGGATCAGCTTCGGCGCTGTCTGGAAGTACCTCGACAAGGGATCGGATCAGGGCATCGCGTGGAATCGATTGGCTTTCGACGACCGATCCTGGAAAGCGGGAGCCGCGCGCCTCGGATATGGAGAATCAGGCCTGGAGACCGTCGTAAGCAATGGCACCAACACCACTCACCGCTTCATCACTTCCTATTTCAGGAGCGCGTTCACGGTGGATAATCCGGCGCAATATGCTGATCTGCGCCTTCAGCTTGTGCGAAACGATGGCCTGGTGGTCTATCTAAACGGAGCGGAAGTCTATCGGGACAATCTCCCGCCAGGAAAAGTCAGCTACAACACCTTGGCGCCCCTCAAGATCACAGCAGCCACGGAGGTCTTCATTGGAACCCTGGTTCTTCCGGCCGGCGGATTACTTGCCGGCACCAACGTCATCGCTGTCGAGCTTCATCAACAAACCCAGACCAGCACCGATGCAAGCTTCGACCTCTCCCTCGCAGGGACACTTCAATCGCCTCCTTCGGCGGAGATCTACCTAACGTCACCGGGACAGGGCGCGCATTTCAATCAACCCGGCTCGGTGGAACTGACAGTACAGGTCAATTCCTCCAGCGCTCCGGTGCGAGTGGAATATTTTGCCAACAACCAAAAGATCGGCGAGTCCGACACGTTTCCATTTCACGTTAAGTGGAACAACGTTCCCTCCGGAAGCTACTCCGTCATCGCGGTGGCCACCGTGCCGGGGGCACCGCTTACCAGCCCACCCGTCACCCTCAGCGTCGGGCCCGCGCCGCCGCCCATCTCGCCGGTACTGGATAAGCTGATCCCGCTGTCCTCGCAGTGGCGTTACTGGGATTTGGCATCCCCTGTGTCCGAAGTCTGGAAGACCGATGACTTCGATGATTCTGCCTGGCTTCTCGGCAAAGCCCGCTTCGGATACGGACGTGACGGTGAGCTCACCACACTGAATGCAGGACGAACCAGCTACTACTTTCGCCACGCGATCCGGGTCGATCAGCCGGCAGCCTATCACTCGCTCGTCTTCCAGCTGATTCGCGATGCCGGCGCGGTGGTCTACCTCAACGGGGTCGAGGTCTATCGCAGCAATATGCCAGCGGGAGCGATCAACGCTGGCACTCCGGCGAGCTCCGTCGTGAACACGCCGGAGGAGTCCTTCCTCTACGAAACCACGATTGGCCTGACGGGTTCAGGCTTGGCGGAAGGCACCAACGTGGTCGCAGTGGAGCTTCACCTGCAATCCTCCACCAGCTCGGATGCGGCTTTCGATTTGCAGCTGCTTGCGATCGGGACTACGGAACGACGCCTGACACTCACTGCACCGCCAGTGGGGGGATACGTATCGCTAGGCTTGCCGATGGAAATCGAGGCCGCGATTCAGACCGGAGGCGCAGGCATGGTCACTCAGTTGGAGTTCTTCTCTGATGGGCAGAAGCTAGGTCAGATCACCTCGGCTCCTTGGAGATTCTTCTGGCCCGATGCCATACTGGGCAACCACATTCTCCAAGCCCGCGCCACCTTCGATGACGGCACAGCGCTGGATTCTCCGACACTGAAAGCCGTGGTATCTCCGAGGCTAGTGGCAACGCAACTGATCGCGCCCGATGCCGTCTGGCGCTACAACGACTCTGGGGTGAACCTAGCGAGTGCCTGGCGTGAGCGTGCCTACAACGACTCCGCCTGGTCCAGTGGACCCGCTCGACTCGGCTATGGAGACGACGGAGAGGCCACCACCCTCGAGTTCGGTTCGGATCTGAACAACAAGCACATCACGACTTATTTCAGAAACGCCTTCGTGATTGGATCAAATAGTGTCACTACCAATCTGTCGTTTCGGTTCCAGCGAGATGATGGCATCGCGGTGTTTCTTAACGGCAAGGAACTCTTCCGAAACAATCTTGCCGCTGGCGCGGGCTTCACCACCCTCGCCGCATCTAATGTGAGCGGGGCTGATGAGCAAAATTGGTTTACCACCAACGCCGTTTCCACCGGACTCGTCGTGGGAACCAATGTGCTCGCTGCCGAAATTCATCAGATCTCGGTCGCCAGCACCGACCTCGGTTTTGCGTTGGAATTGATCGGGAACGGCTACAGCAAGGATACCCCCGCTTCTCGGCCGACGGTCCAGGTTCAGATTCTGGTCGATGGGAGAATCGAGTTCTCCTGGCCCGCCTCCGTCGCCGGATATGGGCTCTACACCGCACCCACCCTCGATGCACCTCAAGCCTCGTGGACGTTGGTGAAAATAGCACCTGCAAGCGTTGGGACGCGCACCAACGTCGCTCTGCTGCCGTCCGACAGCCAAGCGTTCTTCCGCCTGCTGTCCCCTTGAGAGTTTGGGCTGGTTCTCTCCAGCCTTTATCCTTTAATTGACCCATGCCCCTGACACGCCGCAAAGCGCTCCTATCCACCTCGCTCATCGCAGGCGCAGCCTGGCTCCGCAACGCGGGTTCCGCTTCCGCCGCCAGCTCGTCCTCCCGACTAAGATCCGGCAGCACGCCGATCCCGGCGCTCCAGGATTTGGTGAGCGTCTCCGACTTTGAGCCGCTGGCTGAGGAACGCCTCTCCGGTGTTTCGCGCGCGCTGATCAAGGGCGGTGCCGCCGACGAGATCTCGATGCGATGGAACCGCGAGGCGTTTGATGGCATTCGATTGAATCCCCGTGTCCTGGTCGACGTTTCCAAAATCGACACACGCCTTTCCCTGCTAGGGCAGGATCTTGCATTTCCAATCCTTCTCGCGCCGACGGCGTATCACCGCATGGTGCACCCGGAGGGTGAGATCGAGACCGCCCATGGTGCCTCCCTGGCCGGCGCCCTCTACACGGTGAGCAGCGCGACGAACACTCGACTCTCCCCTATTGCAAAGGCATCGAGCGCTCCGCTCTGGTTCCAGATGTACGTGCAGTCAGACCGTGGTTTTGTGACCGAGGTCGTGAAGGAGGCGGAGGCCGCTGGATGCCGCGCTCTGGTCGTGACGGTGGACGCGCCGGTCGTGGGACCGAGGTATCGCCAGTTGCGGGCGAAGTTCAAACTCAGCCCCGGTCTTCAACTCCCCTACATGGACGATGTGAACCGCGGCCGCGATTCTTTGCTTCGCGGGGGCAACACTCGGATGACCTGGCAGGAGATCGAGTGGGTTCAATCCGTGACGAAGCTCCCGGTGCTATTGAAGGGAATTCTAAATCCGGAGGACGCCGAAATCGCGGCGAGACATCAGGTCGCCGGGATCATTGTATCGAATCATGGAGGTCGAATGTTAGACACCGCTCCGGCCACCATCTCCGCTCTGCCGCGAGTGGTGGAACGAGATGCGGGTCGGATGCCGGTGTTGCTCGATGGGGGGGTGCGCCGCGGAACGGACATACTAAAAGCGCTAGCGCTGGGAGCCAAAGCCGTGTTGATCGGACGTCCGTATCTGCACGGCCTTGCCGTTGCCGGAGCTGAGGGAGTCGCGCGCGTTGTCGGGTTGCTGAAAGACGAATTGGAGCAGGCGATGGCGCTGACCGGCAGAACGAGTCTCGCGCACATCGATCGTTCGGTCCTCTGGGAAACTCGCCCCATAGACCCCGGCAGGATGTAAAGGTGCGGCAGAACGAGTCCGAGCCCGAGTCATCCGATAAGGACGACGCGACAGAAGCGAGAAACCGCGTGGGGCCTGCTCCCTGAAATTCTGTAGTATGGGCCCTATCGGCGCATCTCCGACTCTGGGGACGGCGTTGCGAAATCAGGCTCGCCCCACCCAGCGTGGATGGTCCGCCCCTCGATCGTCGATCCCTTGGGTCAATCGCTGCGGATTTCTACCATCGTGATCCATTCTCCAGATCGCAGGAGGCTCGCCCGTGGCCG
>JAYTTC010000486.1:0-19008 GCA_043745255.1 Verrucomicrobiales bacterium | reverse complement strand
AAAGAACGAAAAACTTTCAGCCCCACAGGGCCCTCTCCGAATTCGCGACTTTGACCCCCGTTGCAACTGAATCTACCCACAACTCGGAGATGCGCCCGATGGGCTCAGGTCCCGGGACTCAGGAGGTTCTGCCGAACCGTTTCTCCAATTCACGATACCCCATTTCGATCAACGTCGGCCGCCCGTGCGGGCAGGTGTAGGGCAACACGCATTGGCGCAGATCGTGAAGCAATCCTTCAAGTTCGGGCCCGCGGAGTGGGTCGTTTGCTTTGACCGAGTAACGGCAGACGGTCTTGGCGATGGACTCCTCTCCGAGCCTCAACGCATTGACGGATTGACCTGCTGCCTTGAGCTCATCGAGGAGTCCGAGGACGAATTGTCGAGCGTCCGGCGCTTTGACGAATGGAGGAACACCGTCCAGCAGGAAGGTGCGTTCGCCAAACTCACTCAACCCGACACCGAGTCGGGTCAAGGTGGGGAGCAGTTCGCGCACGAAATGGGCATCGCGTGCGGAGAGCTCAACGGTTTCTGGAAGTAGCAGTCTTTGCGATGCCGCATGACCCTGTTCCAATCGACTCAACATCTGCTCGAACAAAACTCGCTCGTGCGCTGCATGTTGGTCCATCAGCACAAGGCCGCGATCCGACTCCAGAATGACGTACAGCTTTCCGACCACCCCCAGGATCCGCAAATGGGAGTGAAGCAATGGGACCCCCCCGGCGGCAGGAACGAATACCGACTGCACCGCGCTCGCGGCGGCAGGGGCGGGTGTTGTGGGGCGAAAGACCGAGGGCACCGCAGGGCTCGTCGATGAGGAGTCGATTGGGCGCGTCGCGAAGACATCCGAGGAAATCGCCGCAGGCTTGGCGACGAGGGGTGGTGGCGGTGCAAGGGTTGAAAGTTGGGCGCGCGGAACGGTGAGCAGATCCGGGGTCTGCATTGAAGGAGGTGGCGAGGCGGGCCGGGAGACTGGAGCGGACGTGACGGGCGCGCGCGAGGATGTGGGGGCATCTCGCAACTCATCCGGCGCGGTGAGGGAGTTGGGAGTGGCGCGATGAAATCTCAGCAGAGTTTGACGAATGGCTTCTGCGGTCAGGCGTCGAACCTCTCCTTCATTGTGAAATTTCACTTCGCGCTTCGTGGGGTGAATGTTCACGTCCACTCGCGCGGGATCAATTTGCGCAAACAAGCAGCAGACCGGATATCGGCCCTTCATCAATGCCGTGTGGTAGCCTTCCAGGAGGGCGAAATTGAGACCGCGGTTTTCCACCGGACGCCTGTTAACGAAGGTGTAGTGCTGATCGCGGGTCCCGCGTGAGACCCCCGGCTGGCCGATAAATCCCCAGAGTTGGAATTTCCCCGTGGACAGATCCTGGTAGGCCTCGGCGTCTTGTGCCAGAGCGCTGATCGCGATCTCCGCGAGCTGCGCCGTGAAATCGACCTTGAGGAGCGGGGTCCCTTCACCGAGGAGTGAGCGGAGTCGTTCGCTTACGGCCTCAAAGCAAAGGCCTTCACTGGCATCGGGGGACGCTTTTCCTTGCGGTAGTTGCCACGCGGTCTTGCCATCCTTGACCAGGCTGAAGCCGACCTGCGGATAGGCTAGCGCAGCGAGGGTCAGGTAGTGCTGAATGTGCGTGAACTCGGTTTCCTCGGCTCGCATGAATTTCTTCCTCGCGGGAACATTGAAGAAGAGCTGGCGGACTTCGATTGTGGTGCCGCTGGGGGCTCCGGCGGTCTTGACCTCGACCAGCTTGCCGCCGACTACAATCAGTTGAGTGGCCTCCCCGTTGCGATTCTCCTGCTCGCGAGTGGTGAGCACAAAGCGGCTGACGCTGGCGATACTGGGCAGGGCTTCGCCGCGGAATCCCAGAGTGGTGAGAACGCTGAGATCCGCCGCCTTCTGAATCTTGGAGGTGGCATGACGTTCGAGGCAGAGGAGCGCGTCGTCGCGGCTCATGCCGGATCCATCGTCGGTGACCCGAATCAGGCTGCGTCCGCCCGCCTGCACTTCTACCGTGATGCGAGAGGCTCCGGCATCCAGGGCGTTCTCGACTAACTCCTTCACTACGCTGGCGGGCCGCTCCACCACCTCGCCCGCGGCGATTTGGTTGGCGACCTGTTCGGAAAGAAGGCGAATGCGATTCATGGTCGGGGCGCTCGGTTCAGATTTGAGAGTGTGGAGACACTACGACAACGGCCATGCTCGCCAATAACAAACTGTGGTTTGACCTCTCCATCGCGACTGTCTAGGTTCGGTTCAACGCATGGCCGCACAGCAGCCGATGATTTCAAAGCTTGGATGAACGAGACCTATCATCCCTATCTCTTTCTTGCGGTCTTTTTGTTGGTGGCCGTGCTGTTTCCCCTGGCCCCGCTCCTCCTGGCTAAATTGTGGTCGATCTGGTTCTCGCCGCAAAAGCCTGGCGATCAGAAAAATGCGACCTACGAATGCGGCCTGGAGTCCCATGGAGAACCGATGGTTCAGTTTCGCTCGGAGTACTATCTGTACGCGATTCTCTTCCTGGTCTTCGATGTGGAGGTGGTGTTTCTGGTCCCTTTTGCCGTCGCTTTCACTCAGCTCTCCGTGGGGGCGGCCGTGGCCATGCTCGCATTTGTGTTCTTGCTCATCGAGGGATTGATATGGGCTTGGATGAAAGGAGTTCTATGCTGGCGTTGACACGGGCGAGGATTCACGGCCCTGTGCGATTTCACCTCCAGATTCAGATCCCATGATCGACGTTGGACTTAGAAGCGAGCTGCAGAAGCAGGGTGTGTTCGTGACTCAGCTCGAGGAGATCTACAATTGGGGCCGTAAGAATTCGGTTTGGCCCCTCCAGTTTGGACTCGCCTGTTGCGCGATCGAAATGATGGCGGCCAGCATGGCGCGTCACGACCTGGCTCGGTTCGGAGCCGAGGTTTTCCGGCCGTCTCCCCGGCAGGCCGACTTGATGATCGTGGCAGGAACAGTGACCAAGAAAATGGCTCCTCAAGTGGTCCGATTGTACAACCAGATGCCGGAGCCGAAGTATGTGATCGCCATGGGGGCTTGCGCGATTTCAGGAGGCCCGTTCAAGCAAGGATACAATGTGCTGAAGGGCATCGATCGTTTTATCCCCGTGGACGTTCATATCCCAGGTTGTCCGCCTCGTCCCGAGGCCCTGCTTCACGCGTTCATGACGTTACAGCGTAAGATCGATGAGCAGCCGCTCACCGGACCCTCGCGTCCGAGGCATTTGCAGGCGGACATGCCTAGCGAGTTTCCGGTGCCTGAATTTGGAGAACACGATCTGGTGCCCGCGAGCAATCCGAATATCTGGCGGCCTCCCACCTAGGGTGTGGTTAAAAGTGGGTGAGAATGGAGTCTCGCAGATTCGAAGAAATGGGACGGGGAATGGGCCGATACGGCCCACACTACAGAACTACAGCCCGGCTTCTGTAGCGTCGTCCGTATCGGACGATTCGGACGGGGATGGGAGAGGGGACATGTCGGGTCATCGCGGCTGCTGAAGTTGGCGGCGCTCTCACGAGACGCCGCTACCCATTCAGGCTTTCGCCTAGGATCCACATCTCACCCACTTTGAATCGCACCCCCCCACCTCCGTCCGGTAGTTCTTCACCGATTGAACACCCCGATGCGTTCCCGCTGTGTAGTAAATAGCTCCGAGCATGCGCATCGAGAGCGCAGTTACATGTGTCGGCCTTGAAAAAGGACACCGTCAAAGAACAGCGATGTCTCGCAAAAGCAGCCAGAACCGACTGAAACTTTCGACATCCCAGTCCGCTCTGGGGCCGACTGGACAATGAACCGCCAAGTCGTAGAACTCCGCAGTTCGCGCCGCCACGCTCCGCTAATCCGCCACACCAGGCTCGCCTCTTGGCCAGGGTCCAGTCTGCATCCAGGACCATGCAGGAATCAGCCGACGCCTTGCCAAGGCGTCAATAGCAAGGTATGGGTGAGCCGTTCCTCAGGGCTCGCAGTGCTCGTGACAGCGCGCAAGCCGGGGATATTGAGGAGGCTTTCCGAGCCCGGTTTTCGGCCTCCTGGCTCTGTATGCGACGCTCCAGGTCTAAGTCAGCCGCTCCATGGTCAGTTGCCGAGATCAAACTTCTCGGCAAGGTGCCGGATTCTGTCCTGGCTCGCCGCACAGGGCGCAGCATCCGAAGCGTGGTGGCAGAACGGGTGGCCCGGCGGATTCGGATGCCAGGGGCTCCCCGGCGTTGGACCGTCCACGAAATCAAATTGCTGGGAAAACTCAGTGACTGCGAGGTGGCCCGGCGCACCGGCCGCAGCCAGGGCCAGGTCAGCTCCCAACGGAGGAGTCTGCACATCCCTCCGCTGATCCCACGTCCGAAGTTCCGGTTCTGGAAGGACGATGAGATCCGGCTCCTTGGGACCGCTCCCGACGAGGTGATCGCAGTACGACTACACCGCTCGGAAGGTTCCGTCTCCTCGCAGCGAAGTCTCCTCCGGATTCCTTCCTTCAAGGAGCCAACGCGGCAATGGACCGAAGAGGAGGACTCTGCTTTCGCGAGCTCCACGAATGCTGAGATCGCCCGCGGGAGGGGGTGCTCCATCGGAGAGGTCCGGCGTCGGCGAGCCACACTTGGCATCGAGCATCCCCGTAAGGACTACGGGGCTTGGCGCAAGGACGAGGAAGCACTACTCGGGGCCATGTCGGATGAGGACCTGGCGCTAAAGCTGGGCCGCACGTTTCTTGCCGTGCAGGCGAGGCGCATCACGCTTCAGATCACGAAGTTCAATCTCCAGCGCCGACCCTGGACCCCGGAGGAAGAGGCCTTGCTCGGCAAGGTTCCGGATGACGAGATCGCTCAGCGTTTTGGTCGGACGCCCGAGTCCGTCAAAGTGCGGAGGGGTAAACGGAATATTCCCAAGGTGGATCCTCGTTACAAACCTTGGACCCCGGAGCAGGAGATTCTGTTGGGAACTGCACCGGATTCGGAGGTCGCCAAACGCCTGGGCCGAAAGGGGCCGGGAGTCGCCGCGCGTCGATCCTCGCTGGGCATCCCCGCTTTCGTTCGCCCTCGTGTTCCGAAGCCCCCTTCCTGGCGCCCGCCGAAGCCGAGAGGTCCATCGCGACCCTTCACAGAGGCGGAGGATCGGCTGATCGGGCAAGGATCCGATGCTGAAGTGGCTGCCGCGCTTGGGCGCGCCTTCCACTCCATCATTGCACGCCGCTATTTCCTCAAGCGGCCGAAGTTCGCAGCCAAGGTCCGACCCTGGACCCGGGAGGAGGACGAGCTTCTGGGGACGGTCGAGGATCGGAAATTCGCCCGCCGTTTCCGTCGCACCTATCACGCGGTGGCCACGCGGAGACTTATGAAGGGAATCCCTCCCTTCAACCCTCGGCGAAAGCCGTGGCGACCGGTGGACGATCAGATTCTTGGAACGCGCCCCGATGATCAGATCGCCAAGCTTCTCGGCCGATCTCTCTCGTCCGTGAAGGAGCGCCGCAGCAAGCTTGGTATTTCCAACCGCTCGTCGCGCCGTCCGCACGCATGGACTTCGGAGGAAGATCAGCTCCTCCCGACAGTAACGCTGCAGGAGGCATCGAAGCGTTTCGGGCTCTCTGTGGAACAGATACGACTTCGGCGGAGGAAACTGGGATTCTCAGGAACGGTTCGCAAGCCTGCCTGGACCGAGGAGCAGAAGAGACTTCTCGGCACCATGCCTGACAAGGAGGTTGCGGTGCGGGTCGGGAAGAAACTGTGCGCGGTGCGGGCGTACCGGGCATTGCTCGGATTGGCCCCTAAGAACCCGGTCTGGAAACCGTGGACCAAGAAGGAGCTGGCGCTCTTGGGCACCATGCCTGATGCGGAGGTCGTGGCGAGAACCGGTCATCCCCGCATCTCGGTGAAGAACACCCGATGCAACAGGGGGATCTCGGCCTTCGCGCCCAAAAACCGGAGTTGGACGGCTGAGGAGGATGCCTTGCTCGGAACGTTGAGCGACCGGCACCTCGCTGAAAAGTGCGGTCGGACCTTCGCTGCTGTGAGGGTGCGCCGGATTGATCGCGGTCTCCGGGACCCATCCGACACAAGAAAGCGTTGGTCCAAGGAGGAGATGCAGATCTTGGGCACCGCTCCGGACGCACAGATCGCAAGCCAACTCGGCTGCTCCGTTGAATCCGTGTTCAGCCAACGGAAGAGGCTCAAGATCCCCGTATTCCGAAGCAGTCGATCTGGTGCCGAGGCCCCCTGAGTCTCAGATCGTATACCTTCTGTGTAGGGGACCGGCGAACACCCCCGATCGTCTGATACCGACGACGCTACAGAAGACGGAAACCTCATGCGGGCACGCCAGCTGTAGTTTTGTAGTGTGGGCCGTATCGGCCCATCCCCATCTCTTCGAATCCGCGAGAATTCATTCTCACCTTCTCGGCAAATGGAGCTCGGGCGAACGCGTTGATCTCTCCTCGACCGCCGAAGGCGAAGCGGAGGTCCTTCGGACGGTAACCGCGATGCACGGCAAACGGGAAGTGCCTGCCCAAGCCCTGCAGCAGCTTGCGACGTTCATCCATGGTTCACACCTTCGGCAGCTTCGTTCGTATCCCATCGGCTTTCGTGTTGATCGATGGATTCGGGATACCGCGCCAGAACTCATCGAGCTTCAGAAGAAGGCGGCGTTTCGCCAACTCCAGGACAACGGCGCAATTTTTCGACCGGAGGTAGCCAGACTATCCCTGAGCGAAACCTAAAGCTGAACCACACCCTGGACGCCGCCTTCGCGTGCTTCTGGGCGGATATCCTCGGGCAACCCGATCTTCTCCATCCTTACACCTCCACTGGTTTCCTGGAACCTGCGCGCAAGTTGATCGCACTCTCCGATTCCATGATGGACGATCCAGCTTCCGACTGTGGTCTCGTGAACCCCTGGGCGAAGGAGCTCGGCATGATGAGCTGGTATCGCTGGGTGCCGGTTGCGTGAACGGAAGCAAAGGGGAAGGGAGCTTTTCTGCGGATGTTGCGAACATTCCATGGGATCTCGTGGTCATGGACGAAGCCCACCGGCTTCGGAATGTTTACAAGCCGTCCAACGTCATCGCGAACACTCTCAAGCTTGCCCTCGCAGGCAAGCACAAGCTTCTGCTGACGGCCACGCCGCTACAAAACTCGCTGCTGGAACTCTTCGGCTTGGTCAGCTTCATTGATGAACACACCTTTGGAGATCTCAAGATCCAGGTAGATTCCAGCAAAACCGGGGCGGAAGAAGACGAGATGGTAGAACGTTTGCTCAAGGTCGAACGCACCGATGAGCCCACGGAGATAGTCATCCACGTCAACATGCTCAAGGAAGGATGGGACGTGACGAACCTTTACACCATCGTGCCGCTGCGCACGGCCAATGCTCGCATCCTGATCGGGCAATCCATAGGGCGCGGCCTGAGGCTCCCGTATGGCAAGCGCACCGGCGTCAATTCGGTCGACCGCCTCAACATCAATTTAAGCCCGATTCCCTTAACTATCCACCCGTGGACGAAGAGCTTTGGGCAAAGCATTTGCGAACCGACCAGGTAGATATTATCTAGGCAGGCCAGGGCAACATTGCTGAGGACCGTCTGGAGGACTACATCATCAGCGGTTTGGTGGATTATGACGACGTTTCTTACGACTCGCACTCCGCGCTGCTCTATGACCTGGCCAGCCAAGTTGTCCGAGATCTTCAGAGCTACCCGCGTAATACAGAAGAGACTCGCAAGGTTCTTGCCTGCTACCAAAAGGACATCGCCCGCTTCGTGCATGTAGAAATGCAGAAGCACTACTGGGAAAAGGCCACTGGCTACGAAGTGAAGATCAGCAAAGGCTTTACGGAATTGAAGCCAAGCGCCTATTCCGCTTCTGCCGCGAATCCGGTTCTCGATTATCGCAATCCACCGGCGGACAAGAGCAACATGGCGAAGTATCTCTTCGGAGGTTTCAAACGGTGCCTCTACCCGGTGCAGAAGTTTAAGTCTGACGGCGAGCGGAAGGTGTCCATCATTCTGGAGCGCGAGGCATTGAAGTGGTTTAAGCCGGTAAAGGGTCAGTTCCAGATCTACTACAAGTCTGGTGCGGACCAACCTGAATACCAACCCGACTTCGTGGCAGAGACGGAATCATTTCTCTACATGCTGGAACCCAAAAGCCGCGCGGAGTTGAATGCCGACGATGTGGTCGCCAAACGGGAAGCCGCCGTAAAGTGGTGCAAGCTTGCGAGCGATCACGCCAAGACCTACGAAGGCAAGGTCTGGAAATACTTGCTGGTGCCCCACGACGCCATCGCTGAGAATATCACACTTGAGTGGCTGGCGAATCAGTTTGAAGCGAAGTGAGTCAGTCGGCCGCGGATCTCCGAGCGTCCTGCTTCTGTCTATGAGATTTGTTTGGAGTAAATCCCAATGGGGTGCAAGTTCGATGAGGTGATCGGGCACAGTCCATTCGGCTGGGGCAGTGGCTCTATTGCTGATATCAACTCCGGCGTGCTATGAAGGTGTTGGGATTTCGTGGTTTAACCTGTCCCCGGCCAAACGTACGTCTGGATCGAGCGCGCCGGGCGTTTGGCGCGAACAGATTCGCGCTGAACGGAATTTTACATTTCTTCCCGCCCGACGTTCAAGCATCAGATGGGCTTGTTCACGCGGGGGAGTCCTTCGCTCCGTGGCGGCGTAAGACTTCCCGGACGGCCGCCGTGCCGCCGAACTTTTTCTCGTCCAACGTCGCGCCGGCTTCGAGCAATGCTTCAACCGTCGCGGCGTAATCGCCCGTCCGGCAATGCCAGCCGTGTTCAGACCCGTGAATCGCCCAGCCCATGGGCGTGCCGTGGAAGTCGGCATCGGTCGCTTCGAGGGGCGGATGGTAACGCAGAAGGTCGCGTGTCATCTCAACGTTGCCATGAAACGCCGCCCAGTGCAGCGGCGTCGCCTGATGTTGACCGAGCGCATCGACGGGCCAGCCTGCGGCGAGCATGACGCGAACGGCGGCGCTATTGTTGTTGCGCGCGGCGTGAGCCACCTGGCGCCGGTCGGAGTTAGAGAGACTCGAGGCGAGACCGGGACTTTGGGCGAGCAGAGACTGGACGGAGGATGGGTCTGCCGACCATCCGGCGACGACGAGTCGCACATCCGCGGAGCTACCTTCCATGAGCAGCTGGAAGAGTTCCTCGTGACCGAACTCTTTGGCCACTTCGTGCGGCGACACGTACCAGCCCAGGGTCCATTGGTAAATGGTGCCGCCGGATTTCGGGTTGATCTTGGGAAAATACTCGTCGCTGACGCGCGTCCGAATGCTTTCGGGACTGGCGTCAAGATGCTGGCGGACGAGAGCGGCGTCGCCCAGTGCGGCGGCCATGAGGAGGTCGGTTCGACAACCACGCCCAACCAGGAAGCGCGCCACCTCCGGACGGTCGCGGACCCTGTATTGCGCGGGAGTTGATTCGTGGTCCACGTCGAGCGCGTCGATGTTCGCGCCGTGTTCGAGGAGAAACTCGGCAATTTCGATCGTGCGGGCAAAGTGTAGCGGAGTCTGACCGTCGCCTCCGGGCGCGTTCACCCCCCGCGGATCGGCGGCGATGAGTTGGCGCAGTTTTTGGAGCAACCCCAGACGCGCGGCGGCGTGCGCGTCCACGATCGCGCCACGTTCGATCGCATACGCGGCGAGGTCTGGTTCGGCGCTGTGGAGGAGTCCAAACCCGCCAGCCCACCAGCGGCTCTTGGCGTCAAGGTCGGCACCGGCTTCGAGCAAGACGTCGAGCATCTCACGCGTGCGTACCTGGGTGATGACCGGCGAATCAAAGGGGCCGCTCGGCTCGTTGATCTTCGCTTTGAGTTCGGGATGACGTTCGAGAAGTTGCCGGACCCGCGGGGCGTCTTGTTCCTCGAACGCGCGCTTGCACTCTTCCAGCGTGTCACT
Organism: Verrucomicrobiales bacterium; assembly: GCA_043745255.1. Classification (GTDB taxonomy): domain Bacteria; phylum Verrucomicrobiota; class Verrucomicrobiia; order Limisphaerales; family UBA11320; genus UBA11320. The sequence continues at coordinate 9,102 of JAYTTC010000486.1, read as the reverse complement.
TGGCTTTGGGTTGGGATCCGATTGTGAAGAAGGGGACTGGGACATGGGCCAATCCTGCCAAGAAGGGCCCGTAGAGCGAAAGCCCAAATGAGAGGTGCCAAGAGGGGGTTTCGGGTCTGCCCCAAGTCGGATTCAAGAATGCGGCAAAAAATCCTGCTCGGAGCGCGATAGGGTGTCAGGCTCACTTCGGTCCAGCTATGGCCTTACGACCACAACGCGAAAGCCGATGTGGTCGTAACGCCGATTCGGCTCGAATCTAAATCGAAAGGCGTGTCCGGCACGCCCAACGAGAGGGTCACCATGTATTACGATCAGGACGGCAATCTGGCGATGACCCACTACTGCATGATGGGCAATCGTCCGGGCATGAAGCTCAAATCGTCCGATGACAAGACCATCAAATTCGACTTCGATGCAACCTGCGGCATCAATCCCAAAAAGGAGTCGCACATGCACGCGTTGAGTATCACGTTCGACGGTGCGGACACCATCACCACGAGTTGTCAGGCCATTATGGACGGCAGGGAAGTCCCGGAAAAACCAACGACTCTCAAACGCGTGAAGCAGTCATCGCAGATGGGATTGCCTGCGTTGTGAAAACCGATAGGATCAAATCACCATGATTAAGAAAATTCTCATTGGCCTCGCGGCCGTCATTGTTATCTTCCTCATTTGGGACGGCAACAGCGATATCGGCGCGGGTTCATCTACCATTACCGAGAGCAAGTCGGGTGAACTCGTGCGAATGCGGATGGATTGGAAGCGTCCGATGGAGGGCACGAGCACCGTGGACTTCACATTCAAGCCGCAAGGCGACAAGACCGTGGTGACCTGGGCGATGTACGGCAAAAACAGTTTCATTGGCAAAGCGGTGAGCTTGTTTATGTCGTGCGAAAAAATGTGCGGCCCGCCCTTTGAGCAGGGACTCGCCGACCTCGGTAAAATCGTGAGCGCTTCCCCTGCAAAATAACTTCGCGAACTATGTCCTCAGCAGCCTGTCCCGTTCGTCGATTTTAAGAACAGAGAAATAACGACCACAATAAACACCATGAGCGCAAACAAAGACAATCGTGTCATCCAACCGTATCTCTTCTTCAATGGCCGCTGTGAAGAGGCCGTCGAATTCTACCGCAAAGCCCTCGGCGCGGAAGTGGAGATGATGATGCGTTGCAAGGACAGCCCCGAACCGATGCCGCCCGGGATGTTGTCTTCCGGTTTCGAGAACAAAATCATGCACGCGAACTGCTCATGAACCAATCACCACCATGAAAATCGCCTCCATCATCACCGGAGTATTGCTCGGCGTCGTCTTCATCGCCGGCGGCCTCATGGTTCTATTGAACCTCGCCCCAGCCCCACCGCCGTTTCCTGAAGGGAGTGCCGCCGCGCATTTCATGACCGCCTTCGCCACGACGGGGTATCTCAAGTTCGTCAAATGCTTCGAGGTCATCGGCGGATTGCTCGTGGCTATTCCTAAAACCCGCCGCGCCGGACTGTTGGTGCTTGGCCCAATTATCATCAACATCCTGGCGTTTCACGGTTTCGTCATGCACGGCGAGGAACTGTTCTCACCGGTGCTCCTTGTCGTGGTCGCGCTGACGCTTTTCATCGTTTGGGTGGAGCGCGCGGCATTCAAGGTGTTCCTCTGTCAGCCCTGTAGCGCAAAGGCGAACGCCACTCCCGACCGACCGGCTCATTCATAATCAACTGCATCCTCTATGAAAACACTGCCCACGAATTATCCACGGCTCATTCCTGCCTTTGCCGTCAGTGATGGCGCCAAGGCCATCGCAGCGCCCGGTTGCGCGCCCCGTTCGGCCACGAGTGGAGGCTCCAGCGTGAGTTTGAAAAAGTGTCGCTCGACGAGATGCAACGTCGCTGGGATGCGATGGTGAAACCGAAATATAACCCACGCCTGCACATTCCGATGATCGACACTCCACAGGTCAGGCGAACCACGGCACAATACACTGCCTACATCACCACCAACGAAACCACATCAACAACGAAATAACCTATGAGCAAAAACAAGAAAGTCCCCGCCAGCATCGTCTGGTTTGAAATTCCCGCCGATGACACCGCGCGGGCGTCAAAATTTTACCAGTCACTTTTCGGCTGGAAAATCAGTCCATTTCCCGGCGTGGCCATGGGAGATTACCACCACATCGACACCGGCGGCGCGGAAGATTCGCCCGATGGCGGCTTGATGAAGCGGATGCATCCCGCACACACCATCACCAGTTATGTTCTTGTGCCATCCGTCACCCGGCACATGGCGAAGGTAAAGAAACTGGGAGGGAACATTTGCAAGCCCAAGACCGCCGTGCCCGGCATGGGCTACTTCGCGATTTGCACCGACACGGAGAACAACTCTTTCGGCATCTGGGAAATGAATCCCAAAGCGAAATAGCGATTAGCCGACGCTCTCAGCATGAACCCGCAAAATCCGACCGACGAATGTAGGTTCCCTTGAGCCCCGTGATCTGCTCAATACGATTGGTATCCAGGGCGGCTTGAGCGGCGAACGGCAACGTCAGTGCAAGGAGAAGCAGCGAGTATTTCATATTTGGTTAGGGTGGAGTGCTTGAAATGGAATCACTTGGTTCCGTAGGAGAAATCATCGAACAGAGTGATGCTGTCCGCCTTGGTCCATAGCCCGACAGCACCGGCATCGCCGAAGGTGGAGTTCTGGACTTCGAAGAGCATCCTTGAACCGGAAGACCAGTCCGCCGGCCTGATCCTCCTTGCCGAAAATCGGCTTGAACTTCACCTCGGCAAAGCCGTCCCGGATGCTCTCGTCGGTCTTGGCGCACCAGCAGAATGTCGCCTCGCCGGACTGTTTCAGAACCATCGGCGGCGATGGAGCCGAGTCCTCTGCCGTTACCTCCCATTTGCAGGTCCCTTTGCCAGTGACACCGGACTGCCAGCCCTTGGGAAGCTCCCGACCCGAGTCGAAGTTTACTCGGGTTTGCGTGTGAGCCAGGGGCGCGAGCGCCAGAATCAGCAGTAGGGGCAAGGTCTCTTTCATGGAGGCAGCACGGGGAATCTCTAGGCCCCACGCGTGCGAGATGTGAATTCTGAACAAAACTTCAGACGACATTTTCTTCGACAAGAGGATGCCCGAGGTCAAGTTTCCTGCGTGAACCGCTGGGCCAGACTTGCCGATTTCCTCGCGTTGCGCCGCAACACGACCCTGCTGCTCGTGGCGCTGGTGCTGGCCGGAACAGGAGAGCGGCTCTGGCTCGGGTTCGCGCGCAAGTAGCTCGAGACGCTCGGCGGGGGTTTGATCGTCATCGGATTATTTGACGCCCTTCAAACGCTGCCTCCCATCGGTGCGGCCATCGTCGAAAGCCACGACCCTGTGGGCTGAGACGGAACCCGCAGCATGGGGCTCGAAGTTCATCGAACGTTCAGCCAAAGTCTTCCCGTGACAAGAGCCTCTAATACTCAGACCGGAGTTGGCTGCGCGCTCTTTGCCGCAGCTTTGTTCGGGCTCAGCACTCCACTCGCGAAGACAGTCTCTCCAGGGATTGAGCCAGTTCTGTTGGCGGGGCTGCTGTACTTGAGCTCTGGAGTCGGTTTGGGGGTGTGTTGGCTTTTTGGCAGCGGGCGTCGGGATCGAGGCATGGGTGAAGCCTCGTTGACCCGCGCTGACACCCCGTGGTTGGCCGGTGCGATTGTGAGCGGCGGGGTGATCGGTCCACTCCTGCTCATGTGGGGGTTGAGGGTTACGCCCGCCTCGACCGCGTCCTTGCTCCTGAATCTGGAGGGAGTTCTCACCGCTCTCATCGCGTGGTTCGCCTTTCGGGAGCATGTTGATAAGCGCATCGCGTGGGGAATGACACTGATCGCGATGGGGGGGTTGTCCCTCTCATGGCTCGGCCGTCCAGATTCCGGGGTGCCTTGGGGATCGTTGGCGATTGTGGCAGCCTGTTTGGCTTGGGCTGTGGACAATAACCTCACCCGGAAGCTCTCGGCAGGAGACCCTGTGCAAATAGCCATGGCCAAGGGCCTCGTCGCCGGAGCCGTCAATACTTCGCTTGGGTTGGCTCTCGGTGCGCGACTCCCGGGGGGTGAGAAACTTGTCGGAATCTCCCTGATCGGATTCCTCGGCTATGGACTCAGCCTGACCCTCTTCGTTCTCGCTCTTCGGCACCTGGGGACTGCCCGAACGGCAGCTTACTTCTCCACGGCCCCCTTTGTGGGTGCCGCTGTGGCGCTGGCGTTCCTAGGAGAAGCTTGGAGTGGAGGATTTGTGATGGCGGCTCTCCTCATGGGCGTTGGGGTTTGGCTGCACCTCACCGAACGCCACGAGCACCAACATCGCCACGAAACCCTCGATCACAACCATCTTCACGCGCACGACGAGCATCACCACCACAGCCACAGTTCTGATGATCCGCCAGGCGAGCCCCACTCTCACCCGCATCGCCATGATCCGCTAACCCACAGCCACCCGCATCTTCCGGATATCCATCACAGGCATCCTCACCAGGATTCCTGATCTTTGCAAAAATCTCCGGCGCATTCCTATCCCTCCCAACCGACTCGTTCCGGCTAAGGCCACGACAGCTTGAAGAACGCGCTCGGTGCCGAGGCGGGAACGACCAGGAACCGACGGTCGCTTTCCAATGTGCTCTGTTCTGGGAGGAGCTCCCAAGGGGTTCCAGCGACTCCCGAGGTTCTGAGCGGAATCGGAACTGCGGGATGATTGGCCCAGCTCAGGCGCACGGCGTCGGCCCAACGTTCGATCTGCAACCGAGGCAACCCGGCGGCAACCCGCACTCGCGCCTCCGTCTGAACCTCCCCATCACTCACCCGGAGCCGGAGCTCGTAGACTCCTGGCTTCGCGTAATCATGGTGGATGGCGACGGTCCTCGAGGTTTGCGTGGATGTCTCCACCCGGGACGCGTCGCCGAAATCGATCTGCAGGCCCCAGGTGTCCGCGCCGGGGTCCACGATGGTGAGCGTGTCGTCGAGCGAAGTGATGCCCCACAACGCCGTGTTGGTTCCGGGCTGAATGCGCGGGGGTACGTTCTGGATCTTCACCAGGGCTTGCGCTACCGAGGCCAGCTCGCCGTCGAAGACCTCCACCTTGACGAACTCCGGCGCGCCGTTGTTGGCGTAGAAATGTTGAGCCACCGGACTGTTCGTACGCGGCTCATCCCAGATGCCGTCGCCGTCGAGGTCCCAACGATAGGTGAGGGGAACCCTCTCCAGATCGGAACTCCCCGAGGCGTCGAAGGTCACCGTGTCCCCTTCGAACGCCGCGTAATCGTTGGCAAGCCTGGCGATCGGCGCGCGGTTGTATCCTGAGGACGCCCACACGGTGCACCAATACAGATGGCCATTGTCGACGAACGGCAGCGAGTAATCGGCATTGGCGTTGCGGAGCACCACCCAGTCTGCCAGGCCTGCGGGCGACCGTTTTACGGCGGTATTTCAGCGGGCCCATGGGAACTGCGCCTCGAGGAGCTTCCGCGCCGCCGCGGCGCGAACCATCGCCGTTCCAATCACGATCTGCAGCCTGGTAGGCGTCAGGAATGCAGCGATTTCCTGCACTGAGATGCCGTTCTCCTTGAACGTGGAGTTGATGATCACCTCGCCACCCCATCCGCAGGTTCAGTGTGCCTGAAGAAGCCCTCAGGTTGCAGGGAGTATCCCCAGTTCTCGCTGCTCTCCTTGGCAGACCCGATCACTGCCCAGTTCTTGTCCGGCAGGATGTGTTGGAGGAAAGCGCGCAGCTCATTGGCTCGTGCCGAGGCGTCCGACCCGCCATCCTTGATCGAGGCCCAGGCGACGTCGTTCACCAGCGGCGACAAGTCGATCGCGACCTTGCCGAAGTTGGTCGCGAATTTCATGTTGTGGGCCAGGACGGTTCCGATGAGCGCCGCCCCTGGAAAATCCATATAGACCAGGCCTGTGGCTCGGTGCTGTTGCCCTTTGAAGAGGTAGCGGAACGTCCGGATGGGGTTACGAACACTACGTCTCAGGCAGAAGGATTCCCAGATCACCGTCCTCCGAACCGCTTTGGATATGCAGAGGGGCGGTTCAAATGGGAGTTAAGGTGGTGTTGGTCGCCGCTTGCTCGCTCCCGAGTCGAACGTCGACAGTTTGAGTATGGGGGTGCAGAAAATGAAGTGCCCGGGTACTCCGTCCGCATGAAGTTCAACGGCGCGCGTCGTCGTGTCTGTCTGGCGACGAGCAACAAGGAAGAGGCCGCGGTCAAAGCCCGGGATCTCTACATCTCCATCCAATCCCGAGGTTGGGAAGCCACCCTACTGGAACCCGGCACGGGTCCATCCTTTGCTACCATGTTCTGGTAAGGTAATGTCGACGCGTTGGAGGTGATCGGGGCATGAGCTTGTCCCGAACTGCACCTCTTGGAAACTCAACGCGACTTCCTCATGACATCAGAACTTAGAGAGATCCTTCTACGGCGAATGGCTCAGTCGGAGGACCCGTGGGTTGAGCGCAAGCAGTCCTTTCAAGAACGTGATGTGAAGAAAACGCTCGTGGGTTTTGCCAATTCTGTAAAGGAGGGCGCCACTGCCATCCTATTCGTTGGTGCAAGCGATACAGGGGAACATCCAGGTGTCACAGACGCTGAGGACACCATGAAGAAGATCGCTGGCGTTGCGCAGGACACCTGTTATCCACCGATCGAGTATCAGGCATGCGTCCTCCCTGTGGAGGTTGGTGGCAGCTCCAAGGAGATCGTTGCCGTCATGGTCCCGTTCAGCAAACTGAGGCCACATTTCGCTGGAGCCGCATACGTGCGGCTTGGCCCAGAGACCAAACAAGCATCCGCTGCCGTATATGACGAGCTCATCGCGAGTCGCAACGACAAGGCATGTCGGATCCTTCAGTATAAGGGACAGCGGGTCTGGCTGAGGTTGGAATCCAACTCTGGTTTTACCCGTGAGCTTGAGTCCGTCGTGGAGAGGTGTGATGGCCATTCGGTATGCGCGCGCGACCACCGCAGCCTGATTCATTCATTTCCTTTGTCCAAGATCGAGCTCCGGCAGACGCCTCTGAGGCCACTCGAAATTCTAGCGGTACCGCCGGGGGCCGAGGAAGACCATGTCCGAGATATCATCCGAGATTGGTGCGAGGGCCGGCCAGCACCTGAGGCCTTCGAATACGACCTGCAGCAGGATCGCCGGGTTGCTCAAATGTTGACGAAACCTGGTGTGGTGCTTCCCGTGATCGCGGCTTTGGCAGATGGCTCCTCGAACATCTGGCTCCAACTACTCCTGGTGCACATTCGGTTTGCGATCCGCAAACGGGACAATCCGCTAACCCCGGATCAGAAGCGCCGTCGTCTTCATGAACTGCATCAAAGCGTCCTCGGCCGGATCGGAGAACGTGGAATGGGCTTTGGGTCTGGTCCTCAACTGGTCGGTGAAGTGGATGCGGTTCTTGAGTTGGCTACCTCACTTGATGAGGCGAACTCATTTCTCGAGTCCGTTGTCGCCAAGAACCCTCCTGATGCGCAGCAATACCAGCGAAGGTTGTTGAGAGAGAAGCTCGGTCTATTCACACCGGAGTCATAGGTGCCTACTTCCTCTGTGTGTTGTCGTAGGATTACTCCGTAGGCGTTTCTCGTCCCCGACCCCTTTTAGGCTGTGGCTCGTTCAGAGCACAGTGTTTTAGCACCTCGTCTCTCAGCCCCCCCGCTCAGTCCGCTTCCTTCCCTGAGATTACCGCTTCAGGCGGACTAGTTCGCCTTTCGGTGTTTATCGGTTGCGTCTGATTATACTGCTAAGGCGAAATCGTGCGAACCTCGAAAAAGTGGCCCAGAAATGCCCCGGAAAAAAAATCGAGCTTGCGTAAGTATGGTGGGCCCACTCGGATTTGAACCGAGGACCAAACGATTATGAGTCGTCTGCTCTAACCGCTGAGCTATGGGCCCGACCTGACCAAAATTCAAACTTCGCCGCCGCTTCTTTCCCTCTCTCCTTCTCTCTCTCGCACCTCAGTGTCTAGATCCGCTTTTCGTCCGCGTCGATAAAATCCACGAAGGTCTGGATCTCGGCTCGATGCCCCAAACCAGCGTCTTCCTTGCGCGTCTTCAAACGGGCACGAACCGCTTCATCTGAACCCGAACCCAACGTCAGGATGTAGTCGCGAAAGGCCGCTTTTTCCTGCTCCCGTCCGGTCACGTTTTTGCTGACCCAATCCGCCACTTGACCATCGGTGATGGATGACTGCACCACCTCGAGGAAGGTCTCCGCAGTAATTCCTGCGGCCTTCAGCCAGCTGGCATCGAAACCTTTGTAGGCGAAGTTGGGCTGGTAGTCGGGGTGGAGTTTTCCGCAGAGGTGGAGTCGGATCTTGTCCACAAAACGCGGCAGGTAGACCCAGCCCGACATCGTTTCCCGAGGGCTGCGAGGGTAGATGAGTTCCTGTTGCGACATGGCCGAAGTGTCCAAGTCGTCCCGCAGGCTGTCAATGCAGGTCTTGGGGTCGGTTGGCGAGCGCTCGATGGAGAGCAGACACCACTCGATCGACCGAAATATTCTGCATGCATCGGAAATCCACCGGGCAGATTCGCAGAAAGCAGGGAGCGCACTCGGCCATGCCCCTGACGAACTGATGCCGGGCGTCGCCTGGCAGGCCCGGGCCGGTAAGTTCCATCGAGGTGCTCCCCACGGGAACCACAACCGGGGTGCCGACCGCTGCTGCCACATGCATTGGGCCGGTGTCGTTGGTGAGCACCACCCGACACAGATGCAGCCCGGCGAGTAGTTCGGAGAGCCCGGTCAGTCCCGCGAGGTTGACGACGCGTGACGGAGATCCTGGCGACAAACGGTGTGCGGCCTTCAATCCGGCCGCGATGCGCTCATTGGCCTCTCGGTCCGCCGGCCCACCAAAAAGCAACCAGGTGCACTTCGTCTGCTGAAACATCTGGGCCGCTGCAGCGATGAACCGCTCCTCCGGCCAACGTTTCGCAGGCCCGTACTCAGCACCGGCGTTGAGCCCGAGAAGGATCGTTCCTCTGGAATTCAAATCTCCGGGGAGGAATCGCTCCCGGAATGCCACGAGCTGTGCCTCTTCGACTTGCAGGGAGGGGGCAAGGCGCAGGGGATTTGCTCCAAC
>JAYTTC010000485.1:0-4986 GCA_043745255.1 Verrucomicrobiales bacterium | reverse complement strand
TCGTCGCATGAGCTGGGCGAGGTCGAAACGATTTGTGACCGGATTGGCATTCTCATCGACGGGGATCTGAAGGTGGAAGGACGCGTCACGGATCTTCTCCGCGAGCATTCGGGCTCTCTGGAGCAACTGTTCCTCGATATCGTGGGTTATCAACGTGCCGCCTGAACCGTGGAATGAATACCGTGATTGAACTCTACCCGCCGGCGACTCCGCTTGGGGTTTCAGCCTCGCCTCAGCGCGACAATTTTCCGCGCAAAGCCTGGGCGATCGCCGAGGTGGTGGTGAAGGAGATGTATCGGCGCAAGGATTTCTATGTCTTGTTCATCCTCACGGCCCTGATCTCGCTGGTGCTTGGTTCGGTGAGTATCTTTGGCGACGACAAGATCGTTCGCTATCTCAAGGAGATCTGCCTCACCTTCATCTGGCTGACTTCCTTGGTGATTGCGATCACCGCGACCGCCCGGCAGATCCCGGCGGAGAAGGAGAATCGGACGCTGTTCCCTCTGCTCGCCAAACCGATCTCGCGAAACCAGCTGATCGTTGGAAAGTTTCTGGGATGCTGGGTGGCCGTGGGTCTGTCGCTTGTTTGCCTCTACCTGTTCTTCGGAGTTCTCTGTGGCATCAAGGAACAGTCTTGGCCGGTGATGTGTTATGCCCAGGCCATGGTTCTCCATTGGTTTATGCTGGGAGTGGTGGTGGCCATGACGCTGCTGGGTTCGGTGGTCTTTGCGGCACCGTCGTCCAATAGCACGATCCTGTTGATCGTTTCACTCGGAATTCTATTCGTGGGACGCCACTTAAACAAAGTAGCCATGACTCTTCCCGAGCCTTCTGGAACCGTGGTCTACGTCGTCTATTTTGCGATTCCCCATCTCGAGTTGTTCGATGTCCGGGATCTCATCATCCACGGTTGGGAGTTGATCCCGTGGACCGTCTTCGGCGGAGCCCTCGTTTACGCGATGGCCTACAGCGCGCTCTTTCTGGCTCTGGCGTGCTGGCGATTCCGACGACAGTCGGTGAACTAAAGCGGCTAGTACAAACACGATGCGCTTTGACCTTCTACTGATCGGGTTCCTAGGAACTTTGACCTTCAGTTTATCGACGGTGCTCCACGGCTCGATGGAACAGTGGGAGGCGGGACGACGCAGCGGGGACGGCCTTCTTGCCTCGCTCCTCGGAGACAGTCGGAGGATGTTCGCCACGCACTACTTCGTTAAGGCCGACGCGTACTTTCACAGCGGCTACTATCCGTCGATCTTCGACACCCAGGATCCGACTCAACAGGCGCACATCGCGGAGCATGCCGCAGGAGCCGCCGAAGAGGAGGAGGTCGATTTTCAAGGGCCACCCCGCGATTGGATCGACTCTTTTAGCCGATCGTTCCGACCGAATCGGCATCGCCATCTGGACGACATCGATGAGGCGGGCCAGGATCACGACGCACACCCTCGAGGCGAGGCAGGGCAGGGGGATCCAGAGAACCACTCCGGCTCCAACACTCATTCGATCGACAGCAAAACAGGAGAACACCCCTCTTTAAAATCATCCGGATCTCTCCGCACCGTGGACAGCATGGGCAAGACTCCGAGCCTGGCTCGAGAGATTCTTCCCTGGCTACGCCTCTCGGCCTCCCTGGATCCAGAGCGGATCCAGACCTATGTCGTGGGTGCCTATTTTCTGCGCAATATGGATCGAGCGGATCAGGCGGAGCTCTTCCTGCGAGACGGGTTTCGTCAAAATCCCCGGAGCTATGAGATCCTCGTGGAGCTGGGGAAGATCTGTTCGGAAACGCATCACGATTCTGACCGTGCGAGAACTTTTTGGGAGGCGGGATTGCGGTATTGGAAAGAGCAGCAGCTTCCAAAGCCTGAGGAACAGAGGGATTTTCTCGCCCACGCGACCTTGCTCGGCAACTTAGCAAAGCTCGAGGACGGTGCCGGTCACCCTTCGAAAGCCATTCACTATATCACCGAATTGATGCAGATCTCGCCCAACAAGAAGGCCCTGTCCCAGTGGATCGATGAGCTGCGCCAGAAAGCGCCCTAGCAACCTGTCGGACTTGTCCCCACCGGACGTGAGTTCCGCGCTGGAGCTCGTTTCTCCTGAAATTCTGTAGAGTGCGCCGTATCGGCGCATCCCCCGGCCGGATCGTTCGATACGAACGACACTACAGAAGCCGGGCTGCAGTTCTGTAGCGTGGGCCGTATCGGCCCATCCCCACCGAATCGTCCAATACCCCATAGAAGACGGGGGGGCCGCGTCTCCCCAAGCGGCATCCCCGCCCCATCTCCTCGATGCTGCGAGAATTATTTTCACCCACTTTTAATCGCGCCCTGGAACGTCTCGCCATAAACTATCAGTTCGACACCCGGCTCCCTCCCCGCTTCGATGGGGCCATGCAAGCGGACCTGATTCCAGTTACGGTGCTCACCGGCTTTCTCGGTGCCGGCAAGACCACGTTGCTGAACCGAATTCTCACTCAGAACCACGGTCGCCGGATCGCCGTCATAGAAAATGAATTTGGCGAGATTGGCATCGACAACGATTTGGTCATCAACGCGGACGAAGAAGTCTTCGAGATGAACAACGGATGTATCTGCTGCACGGTGCGCGGGGATCTGATCCGCATTCTGGGAAATCTCGCGCGGCGACGGGATAAATTCGATTACGTTCTGGTCGAGACCACGGGTCTCGCGGACCCCGGTCCGGTGGCCCAGACCTTCTTCGTCGATGAGGAAGTTCGAGCGTCCTATCGACTCGATGGAATTATCACGCTGGTGGACGCCAAACATGCCTGGTTGCATTTGGATGACAGCCGGGAATGTCAGGAACAGATCGGATTCGCGGATCGCATTCTCCTGAACAAGACCGACCTCGCCAGCCCTTCGGATCTCGATCGATTGGAAAAGCGGATTCGTTCTATGAATCGAGTGGCGGAGATCCATCGAACGCAGCGCGGGGAGGTGGATGTGAATCTGGTGCTGAATGTTCATGCCTTCGATCTCGATGCCAAGCTCGCATGGGACGCGGATTTCTTGAAAACCGGGGATGACCACTCCGATCACGACTCTGGCCACGGACACTACCATGAGCATGTACACGCCGACCCTGTGCACGACGAGAGTGTGTCCTCGGTGGGCATCGTGGAGATTCGTCCGCTAGACGGTGAAAAAATTAACGAGTGGATGTCTAAGTTGCTGCAGAAAAAAGGAGGAGACATTTTCCGGATGAAAGGGATTTTGAATGTTCAGAATTCCACCCATCGCTTTGTTCTCCAGGGAGTGCACATGCAGTTCGAAGGGAAACCAGACCGTGCTTGGAAAGACGGAGAGGAACGCAAGAGCTCGCTTGTGTTTATCGGACGTGACCTCGATCGCGAAGCCCTCACGGCTGGCTTCAGGAGCTGTCTCGCGTGAGCGACATCGCACCGCCTCCTTTGAAGGAGAATCCGCCCCGGCTCTCACTGGGTGAGCACGTTCGCGAGCTGAGTTGGTCACCTGATTCTACCCAAGTCGCAGCCGCTCTCAGCTCAGGGGAGGTCGTCATCGTGGACACGACGGCGAACCTCGCTCTTCGTCGATGGGAGGCTCACAAGTTCGGGGTGTTAAAAGTCTCCTGGTCTTCAAAAGGCAGCTGGCTGGCCTCGAGCGGAGAGGATCGTTTCCTCCGCTGGTGGAATCCTGCCAACGGCACGCTGATCAGCGAACAACGAGAAAAGGCGTGGGTCGAGCAGCTCAGTGCATCGCCAAATGGCGACTCCCTGGCCAGCGGCTCCGGGAAAGCGTTGAAACTCTGGGACGCGCCCGGGGTTTGCAGTTTCTCTGCGGAGGACCATGACAGCACGATCGCCGCCCTCCAGTGGCGAGCGGACAGCAAGGGCATTGCGACGGCTTGTTTTGGTCGCGTGCAGCTCTTCCGCTTGGGAGAGACGAATCCGTATGAGACTCTGTTGCTGAAAACGTCGCATGTCTCCCTAGGTTGGAGTCCGAACGGGAGGCATATCGCTGCGGGATCCCAGGGAAACTCTGTGACTTACTGGAAGCTGCCCTTTCGGGATCGCGAGCCGCTGCAGATGAGCGGCTATCCAGCGAAAGTGCGGGCGCTCTCCTGGGATCGGGAGAGTCGGTATCTCGCCACCGGAGGAGGGGAGCTCATCACCGTTTGGAACGTTACCGGACGCGGTCCCGCGGGCTCCAAGCCCTCCCAATTGAAGGGCCATCGACAGAAGATCAGCTGTCTCACGTTCCAAAAACGCAGCGATGTTTTGGCCTCCGGATGCGCAGGCGGATCGGTGTGGCTTTGGACACCTTCACGAGGGGATGGCGGAATGCCTGCCGCCCAACTTGAGGCTGAGATTACCAGTCTGGTCTGGTCGCCTGACGAAACACATCTCGCGGCCGCCAGCGCCGACGGCACGCTCCAAATCATTCGATAGACCCGGCGGTTGGGATTTGCGATTTTAGTTTGGGCCAATCCCGGCTCTGGAGATCAGAAGTGTTAAGTGCCGCAGTGCCGTCGTAGGAAGTGCCGTCCTAGATCTGAAGTGATCTCGTAGGGTAAAGCGCGAATACGACGTGGGCTTGGCGGAAGTGCCGTCAGCGCCGTCCTCCCTCTCCTTCAAACCCTGCACACCCGAGTTCCGCTGTCGGAAGTGCCGTGAACCTGATCAAAGCCTCGACGAATGGTCCCCGTCCAGGCATCACCCGTGGGCATGACTCCCAAGGACGGCCGATTTGTCTCCGATGAGACACAACTCAAGGCTCAGCTTTTTCTCTCAAGCAGCAGCGCTGTCCACGCTGTAACCAGGCTGAAACCCTGAACCGGCACAGTTTCCTCTTCGGCAACGATCCTGCCCAATGTAGTGGCCGCACGCTTCGCGGTCATCCCTCCCCTGTTGCTTGGGCGCGGCCTGCGGTTGCGCGAACGGGAGGACGGCAACCACGAGGTCAAGGAGTCGATCCAGCGTTACCTCTGCGCCCCGTGTCG
>JAYTTC010000484.1:0-4989 GCA_043745255.1 Verrucomicrobiales bacterium | reverse complement strand
GGCTTAGCCGCGAAAAGGCGCAGGAGTCGCAAAAAGGACGGGGCCTCTTAAGAGAGGACTCATCCTCCAAAACAGAAATCAACCCAGCTCGGCCTTTTTATTTGCACTCGGTGTGCCCTGCTTCTGTAGCGTCGTCCGTATCGGACGATTCGGCGGGGATGGGCCGATACGGCCCACACTACAGAAGACAACCAACGCAAGAGGGAGGGCCGGAGTCTCGACAACAATATCAAGGACAGGAATATCCGGTCGGCAGAACAGGCCCTGCCCATATTTCTGTCCCGATATTTCTGTCGTAAATCCTCATCCCTCCCCATTCATGTCAGCCAGCTGCAGTTCTGTAGTGTGGGCCGTATCGGCCCATCCCCGTCCCATCTCTTCGAATCTGCGAGACTCCATTCTCATCCACCTCTAATCACACCCGCTCCCGCTTCTGGGGGCACGAGGCGGTTGTTCGTCACTCAGGGTTCGAGGACTCTTCGATAAAACCGTTGTGGGCGAGTCAGCCCGACTGGGTCGACGATTTCGACCACCTTGCCGGTAATTGGCCATACCCATCCGTTCGGATAAAACCAATCCACCAGATTCTCCGATGCCTGAAGTCCATAGTTACGCCCGGGCTCGTACGCCCACCGAAACTCCACACCCCGGCTCGTGCTGAGGAGCGGAACCGAAATCGGGGTTGGCAATGCCGTAACGACCACCTCTGCGATTTGGCTCTCCACCAATCCATCGACGTTCCGCAGTACAACACTGTAAGCGCCTGAGTCAGATTCGGTGACCCCGGAGATCAGAAGCACAGGTCGAGTTTCGTCTGGTAGGTCGGAGTGATTCTTGCGCCACTGAAAGGTAAACGGAAGTGACGCTTCCCCGGAAACGGAGAGGCGAAGTATTCCTCCTGGACTTAGCGTGGACCCCTCCGGCTGTCGAGTGATCGTGGGAGCGCTCGCATGAGTCGGTTCGAATCGTACCTGGTCCAGATAGCCTTTCACCCCGCTCGGGTTGGACCCCGCCCGGCGACCGAACATCCAGGTGGCATAGAGACCCGCAGGGACAGGAACGGATTCATCGGTCCAGTTCGTGCCTCGGAGAAATTTCAGACGGACGATGTTTGGGAATCCAGGATTCGAGTGGAGGAAGAAATGAAACTGATGCGCTGAATCCGTCGGGTTGAGCTTCCAGGAGAACTTCAATGTTCCTGGACTGGGAAGCCGAGTCTGGACCCAGTTCGTGCCAGGCTCTGCCAAAGGACCGATCTCAATAGCATCCACACCGTCGGCGGAGTCGTGGGTTTCAGACTTCCACCGCTCAGGAAGGTCAGATGCCCATCGAAGCCCCGGGGTATCCAACGCCTCTGAAACAAAACACTCGCCCAGCACGTGAAATTCCATGGGCCATGAATGCGCTTCGCCCAGTGGGTTCTGAGCCACTAACTCGTACCAAGCTGAATCGCTGGTTTGTACCGAAGGGAGCAGCAGTGTGGACTGGTTCTGACCTGGGATCGCCACTCGATCGCGATACCACTGCAGGCGAAGGGTGGCGGAACCTGAGACAGTCGATCGCAGCAACACATCATCTCCCGGAAACGCGATCGGTATCGAGGTCGTATTCCTCACGACGACCGGGGGCGATGCTCCAGGCTGTAATCGAGTCGCCGTACTGGTCACAGCGCCAAACCCGTTACTCACCACGACGAAGTAGTCTCCAAAGTCCCCCGAGTCGACGACAGGATTGGAGTAACCCGTTGCACTCGTCCCCAAAGCCTGCCCATTGAAAAACCAAGTATACTTCAGGTTCTCGCCCTCGGCGGGAAGCGCAAGGGTCGCGGGGTTCCCGAGCAATGCCTCGCTCGACGAGAGAGAGGCGGTCAGGCGCGGAGGGGAAGTATCATCGACGTCGCTGAAGCGAAGATTGAATTGAGAGTCTGTAGCTGACGCCAGACGGCCATCGCGCAGGCTGAATAGAATATGTGAGGACTTCGGAAACGGCCCCGGAGTGCTGCTTGCCGCGCTAAAATTGGTATCAAGCGTGCCGTCGGGGAGGAATCGTAAAACCTGCCGAACGGGGAATTGATCGAAAGCGATGCTCCTCGGACCAGAGATCAGAACCCGCCCTTTCCGATCCACAACCACGTCCGAAACCTCACCTTGGATCCGTCCGGGCACCTGAAAAGTCTGATCCACAGTCCCGTCTGGCATGAATCGCCGTAGTACGGTCAAAACCGATGGAACCACCCATTCTGTCCATGCGGCAACGGTCCGCCCTTCAGAATAGGCAGCCGCAACCACGGAGGTCGCCGTAACCGAGGAGAAGAAATCGGGTTTGACGTCTCCATGGCGATCCAACCTGACAAGCCCGCCTCGCGCACTCCCATTAATCGAAGTCCATTGACCCGCAACGATGACTCCACCCTCCGCATCCGAATTCGCGAGCGGCAGGAGTTTTCGAATCTGCGCACCCTCATCAAAGACCGGAGCTGAAAAACCCCCATCCACTCTCCCATTAAGGTTCAATGCGGCGATTCGTTCCTTGGCAACGCCCTGGATGGCCTTGAAATCGCCCGCCACGAAAAATCCGCCTCCTGGGAGCGTCAGAGTTGCCGTCACCGCGCCGGAGGCACCACCGAGATCCAGAAACTCGGGATCTAGGTCTCCTGACGGCCGAAGCCGGGCCAAGTTCCTCCGAGGAATGTCATTGATCCGATCGAAAGTGCCCCCTACCAACACGCCTCCGTTCTCCATGGGCGCGAGATTCACGACGTCGCGGCCGGGAAGCGAAAGGCCACGCAGCGTCGCCGCAAAAGAAGGAATGGGCTGACCGTACCCATCGAAGAGGAGGATCCGTTCCGATCCATCCAGAGACGCTTTGCCCGCAACGAACAGCTGGCCTTCGAGATCCTCGGCCGCCGAATAAAACTTGTTCCAAGCCGGATCTGTGAGCCGAAATGACGGATCGTTGGCCCCGAGTTGATGCTGCACCGGCTTCACAAGAATGGTGGCGACCTGTTGAGTGACCACACCCAATGGATTGCTTACGATGGCTGAGAGGACTCCCTGGTGAGCTCGCCGCATGGAGTGGATGGAGAACGACTGGTTGGTGATCCCGGGCAGGAGTTCTCCGTTCAGCAGCCACTGATAGGTGGGTGCTGGGAACCCGGCCACAGCGATCCCGAACGCCCCCTCCGTTCCCTCCGTGATAGTGCGAATGGATGGAGGCTGCAGGATCAGCGGTTTGAAGGGGGCTGGGCTGCCACCATACAAGCGCGGCGTGCCCAACTCGACTCCGTTGATCCATCTGTTCTGAAGGGAATAGATTTGGTCGCTCTCGTCGATGAGCACATAGCTCAGGTACCTTCCCACAAGAGTTCGATCGAATGCCGCGAAATTGGGATCGAGTTTTCCATTTGGAAGGAAGCGGGCCAAGCCGCCATAGGGAAGCCCGTTCACTGAATCGAAATAACCGCTCAGGACCACATTCCCCTGAGAATCGATACCCAGACCTCCGGGGGGTATTTGCGGGTCAAGGGCGATTGATGGGTGAATGAACGTAGGGTCATCCGCGCCATCGGGGAGCAACCGAGCCAGACCGACCGGAGCCCGGCCGCCAAACTTCAAGAGTCCCGCAATAAGAATCCTGCCGTCGGGCTGCACCGCAATAGCTCGCACCGAGGAGCCCACTCCAAGCGGAGACTTGAAGTCGGGATCGATCTCTCCCGCGTAAAAGATTCTGGCGAGGGCCTTCCCGGATTGGTCCTCAAGACCCTTGAAATCTCCCCCTGCGAGGATCCTTCCGCCGGACAACGACGCCAGCGCTAAGACTACTGATGGACGTCCCTGTCCCTGAACACCGCGCCCCATCGCGAACGTTGGATCCAGGGTTCCATCTGGAAGGAAGCGAAACACCGTCGGAATGCCCGGCGCTGCAAACGTGCCCCCCACCAGAAAGCAGCCGTCGGGAAGGGCCATCGTCACATGCATCTTTCCATCCACATCGAAGTTCCAGCCAAACTTAGGATCTATGCTGCCGCCCGGCAAACACCGCCGAAGCATTGTGCGCGACCACCGAATGGGAGGGAACGCGAAGTAATCATAGGACCAGCCGGAGAGCAGAAATGAGCCGTCAGGCATTGCGCTCAGATCCGAAAACACAATATCCGAAGAACCGACCAACTGGGGAAGAAACCAGGGGCCGCTGACCAAAGTCCCGTCGCGCTCAAGCACCACAAGTTGGCTCACGCCATCGGCAGAATTCGTTCCGTAGCGTCCGGTTCCAAAAAAGGCAAGTCTCCCGCCGGGAAGGTTCTCCGCTAGGCGAGCCTCAATACTCGGGTGGAACGTGAGATCCACATCCCCTGGAAGAAAAGCAGCCCGCAAGCAGGAGGCCGACCCGACCAGAAAAAGGGACGCCAAGACGAGGCACCCGAGAGCGTTTGATTCGAGATCCCGCCTGGCGGAAATCCTGAGTTTCATAAATCTGAATGTGTTAGTCCGTTCGGCCGGGCACAACGTCCACAAGGCCGCGGAATGATTCCTCTCCGAACCGACTTCGAGCCTGGCTCCGGTCCGGATTTTGGCATTAATTCATCTACTACTGAACCAGCCTCGGAGCAAGGCAATTTCAACGCCCAGGCGGTTCTATGGATGCATTCGGAGGATGTTATCGCCTCGGCCGCCAGATCGCGTGGATTGCGAGTCCAAATTCTGATAGCCGCCGATGGATGGGCTCAGGATTCGAACGAAGGGCCCAGAAATCGTTCTTCCAGCCGCGCAGACTCATCATTCCGCTCACCCCTTTTGAGGGCGATCCACTGATCCGTTCAGTCCCGCTTCCAGGTGGTTTTCGCACCACACCTCGCGGTTAGCTTTTCAGCACTCTCGAGGCTATCGTCTTGGCCTGGACCTTACGGACCCCTACTTTCCTACGTCCCTTCGCTCCACGATCGTTAGTCGTCTCTCAGCTACTACGGACGCTCTGACCCCGACAGGCTCT
>JAYTTC010000483.1:0-5015 GCA_043745255.1 Verrucomicrobiales bacterium | reverse complement strand
GAGAAATTGGGCTTCCCGTCGCCAAACTCGTCTAGTTCGAGATAGCAGCGGACAAAGTCCCGAATCTTGAGCGCGGTAACCTCATCGACGAGATACTTGTGCTCGAACCGCTGGGATTGCATCCGGTCTACGGACATAAAATTAGGCCCGCGCTTTCGAAGAAGCAGGGACCACAGGGGGATAATTTACGGACGAAAGATCGTTTGTCACGCAATTGAAACAAAATGGAGGAAATTCTTTTACCGGGTCTGGCCCGGCTTGTCTTGCATCCGCTTTAGATACTCCGCCGCCACTCGATTCGATGGAGAGAGCCGCAGCGCCTCTTTGAACTGCTCGGCGGCATCGTTGAATCGGGACTGATCGAAGAATGATTTGCCCAGATTGAAACGCGCTGCGGAGTCCTGGGGACGGAGCTGCACGATCTCGGCAAACTCCCCTTCGGCCTCCGGCCAGCGGCCTCGATTTGCGAACTCCACTGCCAGACGATTATGCGCCTCCGCGCTCTTGGGCTGCTTCAGAACCAGACTTTGAAGCTCGCTGAGAGCGGCATTGGTATCGTGTGTGCCATAGAGGGCGTCCACGAGCATGAATCGCATCGGCAGGCTTTCCGGCTGCTGTTGCACCAACTCTTTCATCTGCAGCAGTGCTTCCGGAAACTCACCTTGCCTGAGAAGCAGCCGAGCGAAACTCGCGCGCGCACTGGAATTTCGCGGACCCAGCTCGACTGCCTTTCTGAAATGAGAAATCGCCGCGGGCAGAATACCCTGGGTTGCTAGGGTGGTTCCCCAGTCCACTTGGAGCTCGGCAGAGTTCGGTCGAAGCTGCAATGCCTGGTTGAAGGACTGTTCCGCCTCGGGGAGGCGTTTTTGAGCCCCGAGCGCAACCCCGAGTTCTTGGTGCCCCTCGGGCACCTCCGGACGGAGGTGAATCGCCTGCCGTAAACAACGCTCCGCCTCTTGCGGTGCCCTATTTTGATTCAGCGTGACTCCCAACTGATACCAGGCGAGGAAGTGATGCGGCACTTTTTGAACCACTTTCGTCCAGGCATTGCTGGCTTCATTCACCTGACGAAACGCCGCCATG
Organism: Verrucomicrobiales bacterium; assembly: GCA_043745255.1. Lineage (GTDB taxonomy): Bacteria > Verrucomicrobiota > Verrucomicrobiia > Limisphaerales > UBA11320 > UBA11320. Next base: position 3,932 of record JAYTTC010000483.1, on the reverse strand, counting down.
AACCTGGCGTATTGATCTAGTTGAACCCAGTCATCCGGGGACTTCTCCATCGCCGCGCGACACGCCTTGGACTGCTCGGTGATCGCGGCGGTCTGAGTGACCCCCTGCAGTCGAGTGATCTCCTGCTTCAGTTCTTCATTCCGGGCCTGCCAGGTCGATTGCTGCAGGAAGGGGGGATGGCTCAGGCGCGACCGGATTCCACGAGTGATTTCCAGCCGATGCCAGTCGGTCATCCCTAGCCGGACGGCGCAGGCTTCTTGCTCAAGCCAGGGGCGCCCGGCGGAAGGCTTCATTTTGCGCGAGAGTGAATCCGCTACCTCCTTCGCCAGGAGGCGGGCCACTCGATAGTTACCCTCGAAGTTGAAATGGACGTATTCGAAGAAGCTTTCATTGCCGGGGATCCCCTCTGGAGCGGCCTCTGCCAGTGTCCGCGCCACGTCCACGAGATGCACCCCCGCCGTCCAGCGCGAGGCGGCGGAGCGAATGATTTGGTTCTCACGGCTATCGGCTCGAAAGCGCAGCCCGTCCAGGTCGCATGCTTTTTGAAATGGCTGAAGCGCGTCACTGCCACGTCCCGCTGCCAGAAATGCCCGCCCGAGCTGGAAGAAAATCTCCGCATAGGAATCGTCCAAAGCGGCCAGTTGTTGGAGGAGGGGAATCGCGTGGGTGAGATCGCGTTGGGCCACCATGGACTGCGCGGTTTGTAATTGCTGCGCGAATGATTTTTCCTGATCTGCCGGGAATCCCGGTCGATGGATGGATACGAATGGGGCGCTCTCCCTGAGGTTGACTCCCACGGTGCACAGCAAGGTCTCGACGGACGCTCGCTGGCCCACTCGAAGGATGTCATCGAGGTTCCGTTCGAAGGAGTGATAGACGCTCTCCAGTCGCGGGTCGGAGGGCGAGAGAGTGTTTTTTAAGAACATCTCCAATCCATCCCAGGAAGGGGCGTCAATCGAAGCGCTAAGCCTGCTGGAGAGGTCGCTCAGGCCTTGCCCGACCCTCAAGGACTTCAGCGCGAGGCTCCCTCGGAGCAGGAGCAGACTGCTGGATCGGGCACCGAAGACCGTGCTTGGACCGAATGGGCCCATCACTTCGTTGTTGCCCATATAGACCACCCAATAATCCGCCTTCAGCGACGCGCAGTCCCGGGCGATGGGCAGGATGGCGTGGGAATTAATGGCCGTGACTGCGGCGTTGATGATTTCGAATTTCTGGTCCGGGAATTGATCCTCCAGCAGAACCGCCATCACGCGGGCGAACGAGTAGGCCGGCTCAGGTTCACCTTTCGCGGCGGATTCGCCGAAGACCACGATCCGAACCGTGTTCGGCGATTTGCTTGGAGCGATGAGGAGAGGCAGCGGCGCACGAGCCATCGACTTGGGGAAAAAACGCCATCCAAATACCGGATTTTCCTTGAGCATTCCTGGTGAAGCTGGGGCCTGGACCAGAAATGAAGTGGGATAGCCATATCCGGCCACACGCAGCGCCAGCTCCAGCAGAGCCAGCAAACACAGAGGGAGCACGAGAATCAAAACCAGGCGGAATGCCCATTTCTTTCGAAGGCTCAACCTTGGTTTGAGGAGCGGGGTCGGGTCGTTAGGCATAGGTGACGTGCAATGCGGCGGAGCTTAGGGGTTCCTCGGCGTAATCCCATCGAAAACTCTCCTCTTTCCTCGATCTCAGCGGTCGCTATTCTCGACCGACATGAACCACTCCAGAACCCTCGCGGCGATATGAGTTTCGTGCGCAGGATCGCCCTGGGAATGCTCTGGGCGTTGCTCTGGCAGAAGGGCCGCGCTGCGGAGCCGGCTTGGAAGCAGGAGGTGGGGTATCGATGGAAAACACTCGAGCCTAGAGGAACCGGCAAACCCGGTTTTACCCGATTGGGTGGCGATAGGACGGGCATCACCTTCACCAATCAGTTGGAAGATTGGCAGGGGGCATTCAATCGCGTGCTCCTGGATGGTTCCGGCGTTGCGGTGGGCGACTTCGATCACGATGGTCTGCCTGATCTTTTTTTCTGCGGTTTGAACAGCCGATGCACCTTGTACAAGAACCTCGGTGAATGGCGATTCAAGGACGTGACCGAGGAAGCCGGGCTGGTCTTCGCGGGGAAGTTTTTTCGCGGGGCGGTTTTTGCTGACGTCGATGGCGACGGCTTCTTAGACCTGCTGGTCAGCAGTGTGGGGCGTGGGGTTTCCTATTTTCGGAACGATGGGCACGGAAAGTTCAGGGATTTCACCGAGAGTTCTGGACTGAGGAGTGGTCACGGCAGCATGACGCTCACTCTGGCCGATTTCGATGGAGACGGCACACTCGATCTCTATGTGGCGAACAACCGAGCCGACGATATCCGCGATCGAGGGCAGGTGAAGCTACAGTCCGTGGGCGGCAAGCCCGTTGTTCCTCCACGCTACCAAGGCCGATTGATCTTTCGCGATGGGCAGCTTCTTGAGCTGGGCGAAGTGGATCAGCTATTTCGCAACGACGGGCACGGGCGATTTACCGAAGTTTCATGGACCGATGGCAGTTTTCTCGATGAAGACGGGAAGCCGCTTGCGGAACCGCCGCGGGATTGGGGGCTCACCGCATCCTTTAGGGATATGAACGGAGACGGGTGGCCGGATCTTTACGTTTGCAACGACTTCTGGACTCCGGATCGGATCTGGATCAACAACGGTCAGGGTCGATATCGGGCGTTGCCACGGCTCTCGATGCGGAATACCAGCGCCAGCTCGATGGGGGTAGATTTTGCGGACATCGACGGAGACGGCTTTCTTGTTCTGTTCGTGGTGGACATGCTGAGTCGCGATCATCGGCTTCGAAAACGTCAGGGAGCCGCGCAGCCGATGACGGTGAGTGTTCCCGGTGGGATTGAGGATCGTCCCCAGTTTATGCGAAACACGCTGTTTCATAATCGAGGTGATGGGACCTATGCAGAGATCGCGAACTATACCGGACTGGCGGCTTCAGAGTGGGCATGGCAGCCCCTCTTTCTCGATGTGGATTTGGATGGATGGCCTGATCTGCTGATCACCAGCGGACACGCAAAGGATGTTCAGGACCTGGATGCGGAAGCGGAGATTAGCAGCCGTCAGCATTCGTGGGAGGGTTTTCCAAGTGAGGCTGAACGACAGAAGGCATTCACGCACGAGTTGATGGAGCACATGCGACTTTACCCTCGATTGGAGACTCCTGTGGTGGCCTTTCGCAATCGGAACGGAGCGGGATTTGAGGACGTGACATCGCTTTGGGGCACCGATGATCTAGCGGTCCATCACGCGATTGCGGCGGCAGATTTTGACGGGGATGGTGATCTGGATTTGGTGGTGAACAATCTAGGGTCCGCTGCCGGGTTGTATCGGAATGATGTCGGGGCACCCCGTGTGGCAGTCCGGCTGCGGGGTAAGAGTCCAAACACGCAGGCGGTCGGATCGACAGTTCAGCTGCGAGGAGGGGGCCTTCCCCCGCAGCGCCAGGAAGTGGTCTCTGGCGGACGCTACCTGGCGGGATCGGATCCGCTTCTTGTCTTTGCGGCAGGAACCGGGACCGGTCCCCTACAGCTCGAGATCGAGTGGCGCGACGGTCGTCATACACGGATCGATGGAGTGGAGGCAAACCGCCTCTACGAGGTGGACTCAACCCTCGCGGAGGCGAGTCGCGCCCCGGAGGTTCTGAAGCCAGCTCCGAAGCCCACGTTGTTCGAGAATGTCAGCTCCGTGCTGGCGCACACGCATCACGAGAACTCTTTTGATGAGTTCGAGCGCCAGCCTTTGCTTCCTCGTCGGTTGAGCCAGCTTGGGCCTGGCGTCAGCTGGATTGATGTCAACGGGGACGGGCATGAGGATCTTCTCATCACCAGCGGCTCGGGAGGACGTTTGGCTGGTTACGTAAACGACGGGAAAAGAGGCTTTCGATCCATGACCAAC
>JAYTTC010000482.1:0-5027 GCA_043745255.1 Verrucomicrobiales bacterium | reverse complement strand
GCGGGCTGTAAGTGAAATCGCGGAAGACCCTGACAGATTGAGTGCCGTCGTTTTGGTGAACCACGCATTAGCAATAGGGTCGCCTCCGTTGACGGGTGCAACTGTGATGAAACCGCCGTTCTGGATGAACTGGCTGACAGGAGGACTCCCTCCAAACGCCGTGTTCAGCGACTGCGACGGCACGAAGGCGTCAAAACTTTCGATGTCCGTTTGCGCGCTGCCAATCAAGACAGCACTGGAGAGTGCGACGATGGTCGCCAAGGTGTGGATAGTTTTCATACCTTTGGGTGTTAGACCACTTCACTTGCCTTCTTTCTTATCCATCAGCTTAATCTTGATCGGGTCGAGGTTCAGTGTGGCGATGCTCTCGGCGAGCGTTTGGTTTTTCATGGCGACTTTCCTTTCTTGTTTTTTTGGTTTGTTTTGCGATGCGCGTGCGAAAGTGGTCTAACAGTGTTATTGAGCTGCAGGGTTTCTGCAGTCTAATCCACGAAAACCTGCGAACTCGCAGCCTAGCGCGTTATTGGCTGCAAGGGTGAAGTTCATTTCGTAAATTTGCTCTTGTCGGTACCGTTCCGCAACTGGATCTTCAACGCATGGAGGATTCCAATCGTCAGTTTGAGGGGAAATGCGTACCCGAATCGCGTCCTCGCCCCAATCCTAGCTCTAGCGCTGGCTCATCTTCGCCGCTGGAGAAGTTCGTCCCCAACCCAAAGTTAAAGTGGTTCGACCAGTGCCGGGAGGTGTTTCGCTTCTACCATTATTCTTTCAGGACGGAGGAAACCTATCTCCAATGGATCAAGCGTTTCATTCTCTTCCACCAGAAGCGGCATCCCCGTGAGATGGGAGCCCTTGAGCTCACAGCCTTCCTGTCCGACTTAGCTTCGGTCGGGAGGGTCGCACCAGCCACTCAAGCGCAGGCCCTCAACGCGATCGTGTTTCTTTACCGGGACGTCTTGCTCCATCCGTCGCCAGAGCGAGGACAAATCACGATCCGTGACGGCAAAGGCTTCAAAGATCGGACCACCCTGTTCCCTGAGGCGCTCAGCGGGGTAACACGCCGACATCACGTCCATGAAACATCGATACAACGAGCGATGAAAGAGGCGGTCAAGCGAGCTGGACTCGAGCGGAAGGTCAGTTGTCACACCCTTCGGCACAGTTTCGCCACTCACCTGCTTGAGGCGGGGTATGATATCCGAACTATCCAGCAAATTTTAGGGCATAAGGACGTGGCGACGACAATGATCTATACGCACGTCACAAAACAACCGGGGTAGGTGTCCAGAGTCCACTGGACAAATTGAGTTGAGACCGAGAGGGCGAAGGAGCGTAATTCTTTTGTCTCTTTTTGTTTTTTGCGGCCGATCCCCACGCCTCATCTCTCGCTCGGGAAAATTTCGAAACGCTGCCGCCCTTGGCCTTCAGCGGAGCCGAGGCCTGTTTTCAACCGCCCTGGATTGTCCGTCCACATCCGACCCACCGAACTGCACGGCACGGCACTCACCTGAAGCGCACGACACTGCCGTACCCATCACCTCTAGAAGGGGCGTCGAGGGCGTAAAAAAACCGGCGGTTCTGTCTGTCGTCTTCCAACACGGACTGCCGGTAAACTCCTTCGATTTAATCCCATCAAGAGTCGTCTTCTGCGTTGCGTCATCCCCTGCGGAGGAACCTCAGGAGGAGGGGCTTCCATCGGATGAAATACGCGTAGAATAGGTAAACTGTGGGAGGCCAAATGTCGAGCGGGGTTTTCGGGTGGCGGGAGGGGGATTAAACCGCGAATGAACTCCAATAAACGCGAACTGCGGGAGGGACTTTTTTCACGCGGAGGCGCGGAGGTCGCGGAGAGGGACGAGGGCAACCTCAACCGGCTATGCACACGGATTAACGGGAAATGCAGGGAGGGGGAGTGGCGAGTGATGGCTTACACGGTCCGGGGAATTCGTCACGAGGCCCAAGCTCTCGCCACCCCTCAGAGCAGCCCTTGATAGGCGAGCCAGAGGGAGCGAAAGTATTTCATGACTCGCACCGGGTCCTGACTCTCCGGAATCTCAGCCAAGCAGTAGCCTTTGAAACCGCTTTCAGTCAGTCGGGTGAGGAGCTTGCGGAATGGGTACTCTTCCAGATAGAGGTCGCGCATGTGAACGCAGAAGATCTTCGTCTTCACGCTTTCAAAGTTGGAGTCGAATCCGTCGCCCGCCAGATCGCTCTGATTGGAGTTCCAGGTGATTCCCACATTGCGGTGATCGGCTGCATCCAGGATGGTGCGGATGTTCGCTAGCAGCGAGGTGCCCTCGCCGTGAACCTCGAGCCGAATCTGGATCCCGATCCCCTCTCCAAATTCACCGAGGGTGCGGAGGGACTTGCCGATCTGCGCCAGGGTCTTCTCTTTCGCGACGTCTTTTGGAAATCCGTTGGGTCTCACTTTGACGCCACTCGCCCCGACATCGCGAGCCAGGAGCATGAACTCTTGGGTGGCGGCAATATCGCGTTTGAGTTTTACCGCGTCGGGGGTGTGGTAGTCGAACGCGCTCCCCAGGCCCATCAGTTCCACCTTTGAATCCTCGAAACGCTTCCGCACCGCCCTACGCTCCTCGGGGGTTAGGTTGACTTCCACTTTATGCGCATGCGTGGTGCGCAGCTCCACTCCCTGAAAGGAAGCAGCCTCACAGTTCTTGATGATCGTTTCGATATCCCACGCGTTCGCTAGATTGTAAGTGACCAGCCCGATCTTCATTGGGGATGGGCCCTTGGCGAACCCTCGGGATGCCGATGGGGCGTCGGCAGCTCTGAGGGAGGAGCCGATGAAGGGGAGAATCGCAGCGCCGGCGGCGGCATGTTCCAGGAATCGTCGTCTAGAAGTGTTCACGGAGTTCAAGGGCGGGTGTGGACGCGGTCCGAGGTCGGGAAGTCGGCCGGGACCTTCTGGGTGACCTGTCCGGTGGCCGCCCATTCGGCTCCACGCTGAAGGGTGACGACGAACCCGACGCACTTCTGCGCCGTCAGGTCGGGGCCGTTGTTATGTCCGAGGGCGGTGTGGAAAATGCGTCCTTTCTCATAGCTCAAAGCGAAGAGCATGGGTTCGTCCCGACCTGTGCCTCGGGTGGACTTGTCGGAGAAAGCCGTCGCAAGCACGGTCATATGACGCGCTGGCCCGCGCAGTCGATCGTAGAGTTCATCCTTGGCATGCATCCATTCTGCAGGAAGCCCTGCCATGATCGGATGCGTCGGCTCACGAGTGATCAGCTTGAACTCATGCTGAGCCCCGTGGCTGCCGCCCACACCGGGTCCGACGTCACGAACAATTTTCCCATCCCAATACAGGGCCGGTCCTGATTTTTCATTCCGTCCATTCCAACCACCGACTCCGATCATCTCGTTGTATTCCGTCCACTCAGGAAAGGCATTGTCGGCAGCATGCACCGAGACGAAACCGCCCCCGTTGCGGACGTAATTCGCGAACGTGGTTTGAAATTCCTTGGACCACGGTTCGCCGTTGTAGTTTGAAATGAGTACCTGATAGAGCGACAGGTCGGGTTTGAAGGTGCTCATGTCGCTCCCCTTGGCCGGAGAGGTCGCGACATCCACGATGAACAGGTCGGTCGACTCCAATACCTTCTTGATCCAGGGAGTGCTCGATTTCCAGTCGTGGTTATTCTGCCCGTCGATGAGCAGGGCTCTCAAGGGAGCGGCACCTGTGTCGTGCGGCAGCAGGAGGAGTAGGAGGGCAGGGATCAGGAGTTTCATAGGGGCGTTGCATGTTTGGAGCCAGATGGGCAGGACGTAAGGGGGCAGGAACCTAGAACGCCGAGAGGCGTTCTTTGTGGTCCAGGCAATTGCGGATGGTTTGGGCGAGAGTTTCCGGAAGATAGGGCTTCTGCAGGAAATTGATTCCTTCGCGGAAATTGAAATCAGCGGCGACCACGTCGACGCTGTATCCACTGGTGTAAACCACTTTCAGATCGGTTTTCTCTCCCGTCAGCCGCTGAGCCAATTCGCGACCGGAAATCCCCTCCGGCATCATCATGTCGGTGAAGAGTAGATCGATCTCGTCCTTGTGATGTTCCCACACTTCGATTGCTTCGTGCCCGTTTGCGGCCTCCAGCACGCGATACCCATAGCTCTGCAAAATCTCTTTCACCAGGTCACGCAGCGAGCCTTCGTCCTCGACGGCGAGAATCGTTTCCTCGCCACCCATGGCTCGGCTTGGCTCGAGCGAAGGTTCATTGGCTCCGGAGGCTTGGGCGCAGGCAGGAAGATAGATTTTGAAGGTGGTGCCCACGCCCACCTCGCTGTTGACCTCCAGCCAACCCTCGTGCTGCTTCACGATTCCGTAGACCGTTGCCAGGCCCAACCCGGTGCCTTTGCCGACCTCTTTGGTGGTGAAGAAAGGCTCGAAAATATGACTGAGCGTTTCGGGAGACATACCGTTTCCCGAGTCCGACAGCGAAAGACAGACATAGAGTCCCGGTCGGGCGTCGGCGTGGCGGGCGACGTAACTGGCGTCGATCTCCGCGCTGGAGGTGGTGATGCTAATGGTCCCGCCCCGCTCCATGGCATCGCGGGCGTTTGCCGCGAGATTGACCAGGATCTGCTCCATCATCCCCGGATCGGCGTGGATGATCGGGAGCTGGCGGGCGCGGTCGAATTGAACGACCATCTGGTCTCCCACCAAACTGCGAAGCATCTTGGTAATGTTTTGAACCACCTCGTTCAGGTTGAGCAGCTGTGGCTGCATGGCTTGCTTGCGACTGAACATCAGCAGCTGGCGGGTCAGGTTCGCCGCACGATCCGCAGCATGGGAGATTTGTTTGATCGATTCACCGGCGCGAGGCTCGAGCTTCCCCGTGCCGATCAATAGCTGAGCATGACCCTGGATGATGGTCAGGATGTTGTTGAAGTCGTGCGCCACGCCTGCTGCGAGCTGTCCGACGGTCTCCATCTTCTGCGATTGGCGGAGCTGTGCCTCGAGGTTCAGACGATCGGTGATGTCTTCGGACCACGAATACACCACCTGATGCGGA
>JAYTTC010000481.1:0-5032 GCA_043745255.1 Verrucomicrobiales bacterium | reverse complement strand
TGCGCAGCCAATTTCAACAGGAGGCTTTCCGCTCCTCGCTTGGGAATCACAGCGGGACCCGATTCGCCTCCCTTCAACATGTCCGCCGGAGTTTCTAGAATGAGGTCTGCCTTAGCCTTGGTTCGATTGTGACAGGCGAGGCAGCTCGTCCGCATCAGAGGAAGAATCTCGCGCTCAAAATCCACCGGAGCTGAGCGTTGAATTCCCGTGATGAGGATCGCCTTGGAGGCCGCAGGAACCGCGGTCGCCGGATCCTCTGCATCAGCAACGAAGCTGGAGAAGCCTAGAAAAAGCAGTGTCAGAACGGCTGCGGTTCTCATGATTTCCCTTTGTCGGCTGGCTTGGCAGCGGAGACTTTCAACAGCATCGGGGTCGAATAGAAGGTTTCGGTAAAATCGCGCTTTGCGTTCAGCTTCACCGCCTCCTCCGCCAGCTTGCGCTGCTTCTCATTCGCCTCGACCTGTTGTGCCGCTAACTCACTGGCCTTAGACGCGACCGTGTGCAGTTCCTGCGCCTGCTTAAGAGCCTCCTGTTTGTCCGGCGCGGTCTTCGCATCGGTCTCCGCCTTCGCGAGAGTTAGAGCGCTCTGCGATAGAGCTGCCTTGGATTTTTCGTACGCGTCCTTCAGTGGAGCGACTGACTTCTCAGCGAGGGCTTTGGACTCTTCGGCTGCCTTCGCGAGCGCCGCGCTTCGTGGCATCTGGAAAGTTGCACTCATTTCCAGATGCAGCAGATGGTCCCCGGCCGGAAATTTGAGCTGCTCCAGATCAATCTCGAATGTGGCGTTGGTCGCTTTGCCGTCGAGTTCCACTTCCTTGCCCGCACCGAGCAAAGGGTGGCCGGTGAGCCGCAACTTTGTATTCCCGGCAAACTCTGCGCGACGGATCAGCCGGGCGGGAATCTTGATCTTGGCCCCCGCTGTCGCTTGAAATATCGGATTCTCGCCGAGTTCCAGACTGAGCGGCGCGATCTCTTCTCCGCTCACCGCGATCGAAACATTGTCGGCCAGCCGGGAGGCTACCGCCTCCGTGTCCACGTTCACCGCATTCCAGACCACGGTGCCGCCGCGAGCTTCGCGAACATGCTCTCCTTGTTTTCCAGTTGATTTTCCCATCACTCGGATCGCGCCTGCCCAATTGGACACCGTATCCTCGGCGCGAAGCATCAGGAACACGGAGCTTCCATCCGAAGGAATCCGCGCACCCGGAGTGGAAACCCCCGGAGGGAGACCTTCCACACTCAGTTGAATTTCTTGGTCGAATCCGTCTCGACGAAGAGACAGTATCTTCAAGGGGATCACGCCACCGCGTCGGAGAAGCGATGCCGCAACCTTAATCTCCTTGGAATCCTTGGCCGGCGTCGCAGTGGCGACAGGGATTGCCACCAGACGAAAATCGGGAGCAGGCGGTCTCAAACTAAGCCGGTACTGACGAGTGCCCGTCTCACGAGTTTGGTTGCCTTGGTCTCGCAGGAGGAGGCGATAGGTAGCGGACTCGGCAACTTCAAAGCGAAGCGCCGGATCTCCATGACCTGCCTTGAACTCGCTCGCACCCCAAATAGAGTCGGTGTCGTTCACTTCCTGAACATCGGCCACCTTCTGTTCGCCTTTTTCATTCAGAGTGACCTTTTGCAAAAGCAAGGTCGGATCGGTAAGGGCCCCGATCCGTTGCGAAAACACCTCGATCTGCCACACCTCGCCCTTCTTCGCATCGAACGAGAACCAATCGAGATCCCCGCGCGTGCTGAAATCACCTGACACCTCCGTGGGAAGGGTCAGCGCCTGAGCGCTCGAAGCAGAATTATTCGGTTCTTTCTCCAGGGTAATCGGAGCCGTCGCGTAGGTGATCAGCCGGGGATTGGAAATACCGTTGGAAGAGCCTATCTGAAAATCGAACCCATCCACTCCAACTCCGGAGGGTCGAATCCGAGCGCTGGTCTTCAGCTGGCTGACCGCCGTCTCCTCTCCGGGAACATCGAGGTGCACCTCGAGGGTTTCCAAAGGGGCCTCGTTCCTACCCTGGCTTGACTGCGATACCGCACCCGGGAGATTTCGGCCGTGTACCGTGAAGATCTGGTTTGAGCCCGGACGAGCCGAGGCGGGCGTCAGGAAGGAAATGTGAGGCCCGGTGGAAATGATCAGTCGGTAGAAGAACGCCTCCCCTCCCTGGTTCAGCGAATCGTGGATGCGAACCACAAAGTTTCCGTCTTGAGGCGGGACAAAATCCATCACTCCGCCGCGACGCATCCGCGTTAACTCTTTCCCGGCCTCGGAGTGAATCCAAAGGATGGGGTCCAGCCGAGAATCGATCTCGGAGGCCACGCATTGCAAGCTGACGTGTTGGCCTGCTTTCCCGGGAAATTTGTAGGTGTCGGAGCGGCCCGCAGTCACTCGCCCGCTGATGCACGACCCCGTTGGAACAGGGAATGCGGTCTGGATCGAAGTGTTTCCAGGGACCTGAACCAGCTCGATGAGATCACTGACGCCAAACGCACGCGGATTAGAAATTCCAAAACGCCCCACCAGCCTGGCGTCATAGTTTCCCGGTGGCACGTTCGACGCGATGCTCACAACGAATTGCCCAGGACCATTCGTCGATCGATGCTCCCCTGCCAATCCAGGATGGGAGAAGTCTATCCTCGTTACTTCTTCGAGATCCGCACCCGTTGCAGTGACGATCATCTGAGATCCAACGCGTCCGCCCGGTGGAAAAAGAGTTTCCAGGCGAGCGACTGGAAGTTGCGCCTGCGCACGAAGAAGCGTGGCCAGAATCGCGAGGAGACAAGGGGCAACTCGCCAGGTAGGGGTCCAGGAGGGCGGGCACATGCGTCGGATCATGAAGCCAGGTCAGTCATTCGAAGCAGCCGCACTGCTAGTGATTGAACAGGAATTCCTTGGTACTCAGGAGAGCCCAGAGAATATCTTCGTAAGCCTCGCGGCGAGAGGCGGGCTTGCGGTCGTCTGCTGTCGAAGTCGGCACATGCCGTTTCAGATGATCCATCGCCGTCACCACTTCATCGGCTCGCGGAGCTCTCGCAAACACGGTGTAATAGAGTTCCTCGATTTTGGCTTCATCCGCGCGAGTGGTGTCCGTCGCACACTTGGCTGCTCGTCCTGAGTCCGCGCTGAGCTTGGCCTGGATATCCTTCGAGTTTAGAAGATGCAGGCTCTGCGCAAGACTGGCGTCCTGGGAGCGTTCACACTCACACGCGCTGGTCGCATCCGGCCGTCCGAAGACAGTCAAAAAGTAGGAGTTCGCATTGAAACTATTGTCCGGAAGCTGCACCGCACGGGTTCCCTCCTGGGTCCCCGCGAAATTCCCCTGGGTGCCAGAAACACCGTTGATCGCGTCAAGCAGCACCTCGGCGGTCAGGCGCTTCGGATAATAGCGCGAGAAAAATTGCTTGTCCTGCGCGTTGAACTCATTGGGAACCGAACTCAGTTGGTAGGTCGAGGAGCGAGTGATCGTGCGCACGAGATCCTTGAGGTTGAATCCACTCTCGATGAAGTGAGCGGCCAAGGCGTTAAACAGCTCCGGATTGGAGGGGGGATTCGTCTCGCGGATATCGTCCTCAGGCTCCACCAATCCACGATTGAAGAAGTGTTTCCAATACCTATTGATCAAGGCCTTGGAGAGGAATGGATTGTTCGTGGCACCGAGCCAGTCCGCCAACGCTTGTCGGGGATCCGTTTCCGGAGGCAAGTCCATCGTCTTCCCACCCAGAGGAGCTGGCTTCACCTTCTGATTGGTCTTCTTGTTCATCGCGGTGGCAACCCCGCGTTTGTGATAGATAAACTCATCCCCGGGAACCTCTCCCGCCTTGCGGCTCACCTGGGAGAAGAACGCGCCCAGACTGTAGTAGTCCTGCTGACTCCATCGTTCGAATGGATGATGATGACACTGGGCGCACTTCATTCGAGTGGCCATGAAGAGCTGGGCTGAATCCTCGAGCTGACTGGTCGTGTCGCGCACCTGTCGATACCAGGTCGCGGGCGGATTTTCCGACATATCACCGCTGGCCGTGAGAATCTCGCTGATGAACTGGTTATAGGGCTTGTTCTCCATCAGGCTGTCACGAATCCAACCGGAGAAACCGAAGTTCGCCCGCGCTTGGGTATCTGACGTGCGTCGAATGCGGAGAAGGGCCGACCACTTGTTGGCAAAATAATCCGCATAGTCCGGGCTGTCCACCAGGGTATCGATGAGGTAGTCGCGCTTGTTGGCACTGGTGTCCCTGAGGAATTGCTGGGTCTCCTCCACGGTGGGCAATCGACCGGCAATATCCAGGGTGGCTCGTCGAATGAAACTCGTGTCATCGCAGATCTCCGAGGCAGGCATGCCCATGATCTTGAGTTTTTTGAAGACCAGCTCGTCGATGAAATTACGGATAGGCGGAAGCGATCTAACCTCTGCGCCGAACGGAACCGAAGCGCGGAACACCGCCACTTGCGATTGATAGCGCACCATGGTGGCCACATCTCCGGTGCGACCCACGATCCTCACCAGGCCGCTGCCATCCACTTGACCGAGATCTTTGTCATTCGAGTCATACTGCGCGCTGGCAGTGACGTCTTCCGACGTCCCATCGGTGTAGTGCGCGGTCACCACCAACTGCTGGTCCCCGCCCCGGGCCATGGTGCGTTCAAGAGGATACACCTCAATACGCGACACCGTGGGATCACTGCTCTTTCCGTACGGCATCCCTTGAGCGATCCATCGACGTATCAATTGGTAATCGCGAGAATCGGGTTCCAAGCGCTTGCCGCCGCCATGGGGCAGGAGCCCGGTGGCCTTCGTCAGCAGCAGGCTTTGATCCGGTGCGGCAGGAAAAAGTCGGCGCCCGCGGGATTCCTTTACCAAATGCCCCAAATCTTCGGCGGGCTCGAAGCCGAGCAACGAAAGTCGAAATCCATTCTGCCCTCCCGACTTGCCATGACATCCTCCCGAGTTGCAACCCAGCTTGGTAAACACGGGCACCACCTGATTGGCGAAGTTGATGGCAGAGGAGATTTTCGCATCCTTGACCAAAATCT